>NZ_JBIUCP010000042.1:0-33895 GCF_044538765.1 Acinetobacter sp. ABJ-A23_2 | reverse complement strand
CTGGTGATACGGTAGACATTGGTACGGTTGCAGGTGAAACGAACCTGAAAGTGACCAAGACCGGCAATACGATTCAGTATGGCTTAAACCGTGATCTGAATATTGACAGTGTAACGGCAGGGGACAGCAAGCTGGATACCAATGGTTTAACCATCACTGGTGGACCAAGTGTGACCAAGACTGGTATTGATGCTGCTGGGAACACCATCAGTAACGTAGCAGCAGGCACCAATGCCACCGATGCAGTAAACAAAGGCCAGCTTGATGCGTTAAGCACATCAAGCAACAACAAGACTGATGCCTTGGGCAACAGCACAGCCAATAATCTGGGTGGTGGTGCAAGCTATGACAGCACAACAGGTGCAGTAAGTTCACCGACCTATACTGTAAATGGCAACAACGTCAATAATGTGGGCGATGCGATCACTGCATTAGACAAAGGCTGGACACTACAAAGTAATGGTACCAATGCGGCTGCAGTAAAAGCTGGTGATACGGTAGACATTGGTACGGTTGCAGGTGAAATGAACCTGAAAGTGACCAAGACCGGCAATACGATTCAGTATGGCTTAAATCGTGATCTGAATATTGACAGTGTAACGGCAGGGGACAGCAAGCTGGATACCAATGGTTTAACCATCACTGGTGGACCAAGTGTGACCAAGACTGGTATTGATGCTGCAGGCAACACAATCAGTAACGTAGCAGCAGGCACCAATGCCACAGATGCAGTAAACAAAGGCCAGCTTGATGCGTTAAGCACGTCAAGCAACAACAAGACTGATGCCTTGGGTAACAGCACAGCCAATAATCTGGGTGGTGGTGCAAGTTATGACAGCACTACAGGTGCAGTAAGCTCACCGACCTATACTGTGAATGGCAACAACGTCAATAACGTGGGCGATGCGATCACGGCATTAGACAAAGGCTGGACTTTACAAAGCAATGGTACCAATGCAGCTGCAGTAAAAGCTGGTGATACTGTAGACATTGGTACGGTTGCAGGTGAAACGAACCTGAAAGTGACCAAGACCGGCAATACGATTCAGTATGGATTAAATCGTGATCTGAATATTGACAGTGTAACGGCAGGTGACAGCAAGCTGGATACCAATGGTTTAACCATCACTGGTGGACCAAGTGTGACCAAGACTGGTATTGATGCAGCAGGTAACACCATCAGTAACGTAGCAGCAGGCACCAATGCTACTGATGCAGTAAACAAAGGCCAGCTTGATGCATTAAGCACATCAAGCAACAACAAAACCGATGCCTTGGGCAACAGCACAGCCAACAATCTGGGTGGTGGTGCAAGTTATGACAGCACTACAGGTGCAGTAAGTTCACCGACCTATACTGTGAATGGCAACAACGTCAATAACGTGGGCGATGCGATCACTGCATTAGACAAAGGCTGGACACTACAAAGTAATGGTACCAATGCGGCTGCAGTAAAAGCTGGTGATACGGTTGATATTGGTACGGTTGCAGGTGAAACCAACCTGAAAGTGACCAAGACTGGCAATACAATTCAGTATGGACTGAATCGTGATCTGAATATTGACAGTGTAACGGCAGGGGACAGTAAGCTGGATACGAATGGTTTAACCATCACTGGTGGACCAAGTGTGACCAAGACTGGTATTGATGCTGCAGGCAACACAATCAGTAACGTAGCAGCAGGCACCAATGCCACCGATGCAGTAAACAAAGGCCAGCTTGATCATGTAGATAATCGTGTAACACAGGTTACAAATACAACTGCAAGTATCTTTGGTGGTGGTGCTAAAGCTAATACAGATGGTTCAATTTCTAACCCGACTTATAATGTTGCAGGTACAAGTACAAACAATGTTGGTGATGCTTTAACAGCACTTGATAAAGCAGTCACTGATGCAGGTACAGCAGCGAATGCAGGCTGGACAGTTTCAGCCAATGGTGATGCTGCTACTGCTAAAAAGATCAAACCAAATGGTAAAGTGAATTTTACGGGTGATGATAACTTAACTGTTGCTCAGACTAGTCAAACGGACAATGAAGGCAATATTAAAGTTGCGCTAAACAAAAACTTGAAAGTTGATAGTGTTACGACTGGTAATACCGTTATCGATACGACTGGCGTAAAAGTTGGTGATAACGTCCAGTTAGGATCAACAGGCTTAATCATTGCTGGCGGTCCGAGTATCACTACTTCTGGAATTAGTGCTGGTAATAAAACGATAAGTAATGTAGCCGAAGGTGTTTCTTCTACAGATGCGGTAAACAAAGGACAACTGGATAGCGCAATAAGTAGCATAAACAATAATGTTGGTGCTCTTGCTAATAGTGCTGTGCAGTACGATAAAAATAGTGATGGATTAGTTAACAAAGACTCTATTACTTTAGCTGGCGGTGCTAATGGTACAACCATTAAAAATGTAGCAAATGGTACTGTAGCAGAAGGTTCTAAAGATGCTGTTAATGGAGGTCAGTTGTGGAATGTTCAACAACAGGTCGACAAAAATACGGGCGATATTTCGAATCTTCAGACTGACATCAGCAATATTAACAATGGTAAATCAGGTTTAGTTCAGCAAGCTGATAAAGATGCAGCTATTACTGTTGGTAAAGATACTGGTGGCACTCAGGTTAACGTTTCTGGAACAGCAGGTGAGCGTACGGTGACTGGTGTTAAAGCGGGAGCAGTTACAGCGACTTCAAAAGATGCAGTAAATGGTTCTCAACTTAATACAACAAATCAGGCACTTGTAAACTACTTAGGTGGTGGAGCAGGTTATGACAATATTACCCAAAGCTTCTCAAATCCAACATATAACGTAGGTGATCAGTCTTACCACAATGTTGGTGATGCGATAGGTGCATTGAATCAAGCTGACCAAACATTAAATACCAAAATTGATAATGTAAGTAATAAGCTTGAACAAGCATTCTATGCAACAAACCAACGTATTGATGATGTTGAGAAAAGAGCGAATGCTGGTATTGCTGCTGCGATGGCTTTAGAAAATGCGCCATTTGTTGCGGGTAAATACACCTATGCTGTTGGGGCTGCTTATCATGGTGGTGAAAATGCTGTCGGTGTGACCTTACGTAAAACTGCTGATAATGGACGTTGGTCACTGACTGGTGGTGTAGCTGCAGCTTCTCAAGGTGATCCAAGTGTTCGTATTGGTATTAGTGGTGTAATTGACTAATTTCGCTAGGCGAGGAAGGCGCAAGGCCTTCCTCATTCTCCATTTCGAGAGTAAAAATATGAAAAATACAGTTAAAGCGTTATTTATTGCTGTTCTTTCCGGCCTGGCAATGGTTAGTTATGCACAAGAAGAAGCAGTATCTCAAAAAAATGTCACTTTTCCTAAAGTATCTGATAGCTATCTTAAGCAAGTTAAGCGTTATGAGTATGATGACGTTGCGCGCTTGGATTTAGGGCTAAATAAAGACCAAATTCGAGCTTTACTAGGTAATCCACAATTTAGTGAAGGATTATTTGCAGTAAAAGTCTGGAACTATGTATTAGATATACGTGTCCCAAATAGTAATCAATATCAACGTTGTCAGTTACGCATTGATTTTAATAAACAATATTTGGCTGAACGTTTATCTTGGAAAGGTGAGGCATGTGAAGGGTTGATGGCCTGGGGTGAAAATAACCAGCCTTCTACAAATAGTACTGCGGTTAATGGACGTACAGCGAGTGTTTTATTTGCTTTTGATCGATCTGATGCTATTTCAATACAGCAAGGTTTAAACAATATAGACAATGTTGTCGATCAAATTAAGCAAATCCCATCAACAACACCTATTATTGTTTCTGGATTCGCAGATCCATTAGGTAAGTTTAGTTATAACCAAGAGTTATCATCTAAACGAGCGAATACGGTTGCTAAACTACTTGTAAACCAAGGTGTAGATCCGAATCGTATTCAAATACATGCGAATAGCCAGACTGATTTATATCAGCAATGTTCAGGTGGTCACAATTCTCAACTTATTCAATGTTTAGCACCGAATAGACGTGTTAATATAAGTTGGTAACAGCCTGTCACGTAAGAGTAACCATCTATAAGGTGGTTACTTTTTCGTTTTAAGGGACTAAAAAGTAAAAAGATATATTTAAGGTTCTATAAATTTTCTATAAAAATCATCTTTTAAAATAATAAAAGTGCTGTGGCGTGAGCAAACCATCTAAGGGTTGATCCCAGCTTTGACGTACTAATGTGTGTTCAATAAATTGAAATTGATGAGCCAGCCCTAAACGGTAAGGTTTATGCTTAGCACTTGCCAATGTACGATCATAATAACCACCACCCATGCCAATACGTGTCCCGTAGTGATCACAGGCTAAAAGAGGCATAAGCAGTAAATCAAGCTGTGATACATGTTTTCCTCGCGTTGCCATAGGCTCTTTCATACCTAAGGGATGATGAGAAAAACGCCAGTTTAAATATTGGTTTTTATTGATCTTTACCCATACTAAACGTTGGTTCATTGAACAAATCATTGGTAAATAAACGTGCTTGTTCTTTTTAAAGCAGAGTTTGATAATAAGATCGGTATGAATTTCACCGAAAGCATGGAGATATAAGCCAATTTTTTTTGAAGAGTGAAAAATAGGAAGAGTATTCAGGAAATGTAATACGCTAAGCTCAGCCTGTTTTTGCTCAAATGGGGTTAAAGAACGTCTTTTAGATCTTAAATTTTTTCTAATAAAACTTAGTTCATTCATGGATAAATCTAACAAAGATTTGAGATCAGTCGTGCAAAATTATACCTATTTTTCTATAGTTTCACCGAAATTTAACTACTATAAAAAACAATCTAGTTTAATCGATAAAATAAAAATTACTTTCCTCTAGAAAAAGACATCCCCATAAGATTTTTTAGCTTTTTTACGTATTTACAGTATTTATTTACATTTAATCAGGATAAGTATATTTAAAGATGAATATGAAAATGTGAAGTCTATGAAGCTAAAAATTTTAACAGTGATCGTATGCACGGCTTTGCTGAGTGCATGCACGAAACAGGCAGAATCTGAAGCTCCTCAAGTTGACTATAATGCTCAATTTGAAGAGTCTGACCGAAAAATTGGTGAGTTTTTAGATCAATTGGATAACCCCAAAACACCTCAAGAAGTTAAGGTTAAAATTTTATGCCATGACTATCCTGATGTGTATAAAAAACAATATATGCCAGCATTAATAAAAATTTCACCAAAGCCGTATACTGAAGAAAAATTGCTGTCAGATTTGAAAAGTGCAACGGATTACTATAAAGGAACTTTAGGAATAAAATGTGATAATTAAAAATCTGTTGTTTATCACATAAAAAATAATAATTGTGAATTGATTGGCATTATTTAGTTGTGCTAAATTTATTCCTGCTAATTATTTAAATTTTCATTGGATTTGAAATGCAAATCTTAAAATTTTTGCAGAGTTTTAATACGGTTGGCACCTACTTAACGCTTGCTTCTATCTTGTTAGTGGTCATGATGGTTTACTTTTATGTCATCAATCCCACCTGAACATTTTGAAAGAAAAATCTTTTTCATTTATTCGTTTTATTAAATGGACATTTAATAATAAATATAGGCTAGGGATATGAAATTTAAAATATTATTGCTAAGTTTGATTGCCTCGGGTTGCTACGCTACTGAAAACACAAATGATCCGGATATTTGTAATGTCGTAAAAAAAGTTGCTTATAACGTGATGGAAGCACGACAACAAAAAGTGCCTTCACAAGATTTACAACAAATTGCTGATGGGCTTACAGATGAAAAGGCAAAGCAGCTTTATCAAGACTTAATTAACTCAGCTTATGCTGCCAAAGTATTTAAAACAAGTTTCTTTAAGCGTAAAGCCATCGAAGATTTTCAGACAGGGTGGTATCAAGAATGCTTAAATAGAAACGAAAAATAATATGCGTTTAATTTTTTAAGTTTAGCTAATTAATTATAAGAAATAAAAGGAATAGACTGACGGTTCTGTCTAGAGTGCTTAATTTAAATAAAAATTATATTTCTAATCATTTAATAAAAATCAATGCTCCGAAGATGCCGCTGCATGTGTCGTTACCCTGAACCCGACGAGTTCAAGGTGGACGCGACGTATACTTGCTGGGTTTCCTACTCGAAGGTAGGCATACACTCTAAATATACAGAACGCAATCCATAAGTTTAAGTATCGGCAGGGGAATAGACCCGCTGGCGAACATCCCAGAGATAGCTTAAGTATAACCGATCTTATTCAGTTGGCAATCGTCTGAGTTTATTGAACTGTAAAGTTAGTCTTCATTTGATGAAGCTTTGTACACTAAAAGTATATATAACAATCATGAGGTACATAAGAGACCCTCAATACAAAAATGCCTTGCACTATCAATGAATAGAGCAAGGCATTTTTATTATCTGAAGTTAATTAAACTGTTTGTTCAACATCTTCCAAAATAGCCTGTAATAGGCGTTCACAATGT
Organism: Acinetobacter sp. ABJ-A23_2; assembly: GCF_044538765.1. Taxonomy (NCBI): domain Bacteria; kingdom Pseudomonadati; phylum Pseudomonadota; class Gammaproteobacteria; order Moraxellales; family Moraxellaceae; genus Acinetobacter; species Acinetobacter sp. ABJ-A23_2. Next base: position 27,418 of record NZ_JBIUCP010000042.1, on the reverse strand, counting down.
GAATATTCTTGCAAAGATTTATTAAGGCTTAACACTTCTTGGGTAAGCTGTAGAGCAACCATAATGACAAGTTTATTATGCTCAACGCGAGGGGCACTACGGCGCATATCGTTGAATTTCTCATTAAGAAGTTCAGCTGCACGTTCAAGCTCATCTTTTTTATCTGATGTCGTTGCAAGCCTAAATGTTTGCTCAATCAGACGAAGCTCTACCATGACTTGTTCACTCATGATTGTGTCTCCTCACCAGCTTCAGCATTTGGGTGAGCAAGTTGCTGAATTTCTTGCGCATTTTGATCTTGAGCTGTACCTAAAATTGCTAAGCGTTGAATAATTGCTTCAACTTTTGCTTTGGCAAGTTCATTTTTTTGTAACAAACGGTCACGGTCTTGCTGCAAATCATGTAACTCTTGTTGAGTTTGACGTTGGTGTGACTGAAGTTTTTCTTTAGTGACGCGTAACTCATTACGCTCAGCCAAAATTTCTTGAAAACGATTTTTTAAATCAGTCGTACTTTTTTCTAGACGGCTGTAACGCTCTGCAAGTGTGTTAGCATCTTGATTCAATTGTTGAAATTGGCCTTGTAACTGAGTTAGTTGCTCAGTTAATGTCTCAATTTCCTCTTGTTTTTTAGTGATGATGCTATTTTTTTGCACAACTTGTGCGTGATGCTCTGTTTCAGCTAGTTGTTTAGCTTCCGAGAGAGCAGAATTTTCACTCTCTAGATGATGTAAGCGTGTTTTTAAAACGCCAATATGCGCTTGTAGCCGCTGTAATTGTTCTAACATAACGAGGTCGCACAGAATTGCAATCAAAGGTAATATATACGAAGTATAGAGATTGGATAAACGAATGCAAGACGATATTTCAGGCTGGACAGAATGGAACGCTCATTTTGAAGGAATTGAAGAAATTTCAAGCCCTAGTGAGTTACATGGTTTACTAACAGGTATTGTTTGTGTGACACAAGCACCAACGCGTGAAGAATGGACACAAATTTTAACAACACTTAATGTTCCTGATTTAAATGAAGAAGCTTTAGCGCTTTTAACTGATGAAACCGAAGATGTAGCACATGCATTGTCGGAAGATGAATTGGACTATTTACCAATGCTTCCAGATGATGAGCATACGCTTCAAGACCGTGTACAAGCATTATCAGACTGGTGTGCTGGCGTTGTACTTGGTTTTGGTTTGGCATCGGGTCATGTACGTGCTGATGAGCGCGAATTAATTGAACATCTACAAGATGTAGCAGCAGTAGAGTTTGAAGATTCTGATAATGACGAAGAAGGCGAAAGCAGTTACGAAGAATTGTATGAATTTGTACGTCTTATTCCAGTGAGCTTATCTATTGGTAGAAAGAAAGTAACAGTTGCTGAAAGTTCATTATTGAAAAACTTTTATGCAAAAAGTAAAACTTCTGCTGTAGGCACTGCAGATCAAAATATTGTAGAAATGTTTACACCACATCGCCCAAGTTAATTGAGGCGATGTGTTATTGGCTGTGTTTAATTTTTTGACTTTAAAATTCTAAATCAAGTAGATCATTATGAAATTGCCTCAAGCTGATTTTCAACATCGCAGAAATCGTCTAGCAGAAAAAATGGGTCCAAACAGCATTGCGATTATTGCAACGCGTGAGGAAATGTACCGTAATCGTGATGCGGATTATAAATTCCGTGCCGATAGTAGTTTTTTCTATTTGACTGGTTTTGCAGAGCCTGAGGCAGTTGCTGTCATAGAAACCTTTGATGATGTTACAGACTATAGCTATAGTCTATTTTGTCGTGAACGTAATCGTGAGATGGAAATCTGGAATGGTTACCGTGCTGGAATTGATGGCGCAATTGAAGAATATGAGGCAGATGAAGCCTATGCGATTGATCTGCTTGATGAAGAAATTATTGAAAAATTATTAAATAAAGAACGTCTTTATTATCGAATCGGACACAATGCTGCATTTGACGCCAGAGTAAGCGAATGGATTAAAAAAGCAAATGCAGAGCACCGTCATGAAGCTGCTCCAGCTCAGTTAGTTCAACTTGATCGCATTGTTGATGAAATGCGTTTAATCAAGTCACCGCAAGAAATTGAGCTAATGCAAATTGCTTCAACAATTAGTGCTAAGGCACATACTCGTGCAATGCAAACTGTTCGCCCCGGCATGATGGAATATGCACTTGAAGCCGAGCTTAATTATGTATTTGGGCAAAACGGCTGTGTGCCTTCTTACAACAGTATTGTTGGTGGCGGTGCCAATGCTTGTATTTTGCACTATGTTGAAAATAACCAGCCTCTTAAAGACGGTGATTTGGTTTTAATTGATGCTGCATGTGAATATGAGTTTTATGCATCGGACATTACTCGTACTTTCCCTGTAAACGGAAAATTTAGTCCAGAACAAAAAGCATTATATGAAGTGGTACTGGCATCTCAATATGCGGCGATTGATGCAGTACGTATTGGTAATGCATACCGTGAGCCTCATGAGGTTGCGGTCAAAATTTTAACTGAAGGCTTAGTTGATTTAGGTTTGCTCAAAGGTAATGTGAGCGAGCTTATTGAAAATGAAGCATATCGACAGTTTTATATGCATGGTACAGGCCACTGGTTAGGTATGGATGTACATGATGTCGGTTCTTATAAAAAAGATGACGAGTGGCGACAATATGAAGAGGGCATGGTCGTTACTGTTGAACCAGGTTTATATATTGCGCCAGACGATGAAACAGTAGATGAAAAATGGCGTGGTATTGGTATTCGTATTGAAGATGATGTGGTCGCAACGTCAAAAGGCCCACGAGTTTTAACTGCCGATGTAGTTAAAGATATTGCAGACATTGAACATTTAATGGCGCAAGCTAAAGCATAATTAAACGTATTCGCCAAAGGAGCAAACTCGATGCAACAACAAGTGATTATTGTAGGTGGGGGTATGGTGGGTTTGAGCCTTTCCCTAATGCTGGCGAAGGCTAATATCGCAGTCAAGCTATTAGAAGCTGTGAAATACCCAAACTATGATGATCAGAATGTTGCTCCTTACCATTCTAGTTTCGATGCACGTAATACGGCTTTGTCACGTCGTAGCGTACAGATTTATCAGAAGCTAGGGTTATGGGATGCATTACAACAACATGCGACTCCAATTTTACAAGTTCACATTACTGAGCAAGGCAGTTTTGGTAAAGCACGTTTAGTTGCAGAACAAGAGAAAGTCGAAAGCTTTGGACAAGTCATTGAAAATGCATGGCTTGGTCGAGTTTTGTTAACTCAAGTACGCCAACAACCTTTGATTGAGCTAATTGATGGCGTACAAGTCACGGCTTTAACTCAAGATGCTGAACAGGTACATATTGAAGCTCAGCGTGGGGATGAACTTTTAAAGCTTGAGTCAAAATTATTAATTGCAGCAGATGGACGTGATTCTTTCTGTCGTCAAGCAATTGGTGTTGGTGTCGATGTCCACGACTATGATCAGGTTGCGATCGTTACGACTGTTCAGACTTCAAAACCGCATGAGCATGTAGGATTTGAGCGTTTTAGTGCTTTAGGCCCTTTAGCTTTGTTGCCATTACCGGGTGAATATCGTCGCTCAGTGGTATGGCCTGTTAAAAAGGGCACTGAAGATGAGTGGTTAGGCGAAGAAAACGACCAACACTTTTTAGACGCTTTGCAAAAAACCTATGGTGACAGAGCGGGTAAATTTGAAAAAACAGGTAAACGCTTTAGCTATCCGCTTTCACAAGTGCTTGCGCATAAACAAGCGGTTGGACGCGTTATTTTAATGGGTAATGCAGCACACACCATTCATCCTGTTGCAGGCCAAGGTTTTAATTTATGCCTACGTGATGCAGATGTGTTGCTACGTTATTTGGTAAACCAGTTAAGCACATCTGATGACATTGGTAACCCAGATAATTTACTTGCCTATGAACAAGCACGTTTATCTGACCAACAACGCGTGATTAAATTCTGCGATACTGTCGTTCGTGGTTTTAGTAACCAAAATCCATTATTAAAATTAATTCGTAATACGGGATTAATTGCATTTGATGTAATTCCGGGTGTTAAGCCACTGGTAGCGAACTATGCAATGGGGCTAAAAGCATGAGTGAAGTGTTAGATGTCGTTATTGTTGGTGGTGGACTAGTTGGTGGCTTAACTGCTTTATTACTTGCACAAGGTGGTGTACAGCCTACGGTGCTTGATGCTGCCCCTGTACTTGATGTTGAAAAAACATTAAGTGTGATGAACCCACGTGTTTTAGCACTTAGCCAAGCGACTATTCATTTACTTAAAACAGTGAATGTTTGGGATGATTTGGCACGACAAATGCCTTATACCGGCATGCAAGTGTGGAATTTAAATGGCTATGGTGAAATTAATTTTGGCCATGAGTCTGTACAAAGGCCAATGCCAGAACAAGCCTTGGGTTCTATGGTTGAGCCAAGCGTATTGAATGTTGCCATTCAACAAAAAATGCTTGAGCAGTTAACAGATTATCGTACTCAAGTTCGCGTTACCCGTATTGAGCAAGGTGTTGGGTGCTGGCATATTCAACTTGCAGATGGTTCTACGCTTAAAACTAAACTACTTATTGGTGCAGATGGTGCAAATTCATTTGTACGTGAGCAAGCTTTTATTGACCTCGACGTACTAGATTACAAGCAAGCAGCCATTAGCTGTGCAATAAAGACTTCTAAACCTCATCACTATGTTGCCCGTCAAATCTTCTTACCTACAGGGCCTTTAGCATATTTGCCAATGGCGAGTCTTAAAGAAAGTGAAAACGGCTACTGGCAGTCCATTGTCTGGACACTACCAGATGATTATGCCGATGAATATTCAGCTTTAAGTGATGCTGAGTTTATGCAACTTCTAACCCGTGAAAGCCAACATATGTTGGGTGAAGTGTTAGATGTTCGTTCAAGAGCACAATTTCCATTGAAAGCGCGTGCCGCAAAACAATACGTTAAAGCTGGCCTAGCCTTAATTGGCGATGCAGCTCATGTTATCCATCCGCTTGCTGGACAAGGGGTGAATATTGGTTGTTTAGATGCAGCGGTACTTTGTGATGCACTACTGCATGATTTAGGCCGTGGCGTATGGGCACATGAACAAACCTTAATGCGTTATGAGCACCGCCGTAAAGGACAAAACGATGCGATGATGCATAGTATGTCGGCAATTGGTTGGTTAGAAAGTTCTGAGCTATTCCCATTTATTTGGGCAAGAAATGTGGGACTCAAACAGGTTGAACAAATTTCGTTCTTAAAAGAGCGTTTTATGCAACAAGCAAACGGTTTAGGGGCTTTACAAAACACCCTGTATAGTCGTTAAAATAATTACGAAGTTTATGCTCTACTGGTCTAAATAAATATCAGTAGATATTTTTTAAACAATCATTTATATATCATTACCAAATCGGTCAGAAAAGATACGGATTTGACCAATTTGGCTCTTTGCTAAATGCAAAGAGATTGCTAAATTTCTGAGGTCTCAAAGACCATAGCGATGATGCAATACAAATCATTGTGGGGAGTGTAAATATGACAGATATCAATGATTATGAAGATGCAGAAGATTCTGCTGTAGATGAAGATGAAGCCAAAGCGGCTGAGAGTGGCGCGGCTGATGAAGAAGCAGGCAACTTAACTGATGCTGATCTTGCTGAAGCAGAAACGCTTACCGTAACTGCGAAACAAAAACAGCGCCAAGCATTGGAAGATGAAATTGCTGCGTTTTTAGCTCGCGGCGGGAGAATTACTGAAGTTCCGCCAGATGAACATAGCGACCTTTAATACTAAAAAAGCATCACATGAGTGATGCTTTTTTATTGGCTGTTAGGTTGAGTTAAAGGTTGTTTTGCAGCTCTTTTAAAATGCCGCATTCGTCTACTGTACGGTCGGTCGAGCAATGTTGTTTTAAATCGATGAGTGTTTCTTTTAAAAGCAAAAGTCGTTCAATTTTTTCCGATACTTCAATCAAATATTTATTCACCAAATTATCAACTTCCGTACAAGCCTGTTTCGGCTGAGCTTTCATCTGTTTTAGCGTTTTAATGTCGTTGAGAGAAATATCTAATTCGCGGCAATGCTTAATAAATAATAGATCCGCGAGTGTTTGATCTGTGTAAACACGATAATTATTTTCTGAGCGCTGAATACGGTCTAGCACGCCTACTTTTTCGTAATAACGAATAGTATCGATTGGGACATCCGCTTTTTTTGATAATTGGCCAATAGAAAGACTCATAAGACTTGACTCTGGAGCTACTCAAGGGTTTTTAATCACTATAAAAGAGTTTCTGAGGAAATAAAATGGCCGGATGTGGATGTACTTCAACATGTTCTCCTACAAAGAAAGTAAGCCCGCGCTTTAGAAAAGCGTTATGGATTGCTCTTGTAATTAATGCACTCATGTTTGTAGTTGAAATAGTAGGTGGTTATAAAGCCCAATCTGTTTCACTATGGGCGGATGCACTAGATTTTGCCGGAGATGCTGCAAATTATGCTTTGTCTTTAGTTGTACTTTCGATGAGTCTTTATTGGCGCGCAACCGCAGCTCTTGTTAAGGGTATTACGATGGCCGCTTTTGGTTTCTTCGTCATTGCAAAAGTGGTATGGTCATTTTTTCATGGTGTTTCACCTGAACCGATGGTCATGGGGGCAATTGGGGTAATGGCTTTAATTGCTAACGTTTCGGTTGCTTTAATGCTTTATGCATTTAGAGATGGTGATGCCAATATGCGTTCTGTTTGGCTGTGTAGTAGAAATGATTCTATTGCCAACATTGCTGTTATTTTTGCTGCTGTAGGCGTGTTTGGAACAGGCACCATATTTCCAGATTTATTGGTAGCCTTTGTAATCGCATACTTAGGTGTATCTTCGGGCTATGCTGTGATTAAGCAATCATTACAGGAACGAAAACAGTCAAAGGTTATGTTGGGTTCACAGGTTTAGTTTTGATTACATAAATAAAAAGTACCATGTAAGCATGGTACTTTTTAGTGTTTGAATGCATTAGATGAGAAGTGAAATTGCAATACTCCACATAACACAACCAATAAGAAAATCTAAAATTTTCCAAGCTTTTGGATTGGTAAATAGTGGTTTTAATAATCTTGCACCATAACCCAAACTGAAAAAGAAAATCCAAGAAGCAAGAATGCTGCCCAAGGCAAAACTGATTTTATCTTCTAGCTGAGTTGCAACCGAACCCATCAGTACAATGGTGTCTAAATAGACGTGTGGATTTAGCCAAGTAAAGGCCAGACAGGTTATAAGTGCTTGGGTTAGAGTCTGTTTTTGACTACCATCAAGCTCCATGCCTTGATTCGTTTTAAACGCAGCATAAAATGCTTTTGCACCGTAGACCAATAAAAACGTTGCCCCTAAATATTTAGCGACTGTGATTAAGATGGGTGATGCTGTCATAATTTCGGCAAAACCTAATACACCACAGGCAATTAAAATCGAATCAGACAGGGCACAGATTAAACATAGCCAAAATACATATTGCTGTTTAAGTCCTTGCTTTAGAACAAAAGCGTTTTGGGCACCAATTGCTACAATTAGGCCGCTACCAATACCTAAACCTTTAAAAAAAACACTCAGAGAAAGCATAACCATTAAACAGAAAAAAACAGATGTGGGAATTATCTGACTTTTTATTAAGAAATAAGTAAAATTAAGAATATTTAGGTTTGGCTAAAAATAATTTAGGTTTTGTATATGTTAGATAGTAAGCAATGTGAAGCTTTTCTCGCTGTTGCAGAAGTCGGGAGTTTTGATGCAGCAGGAGAGCATTTATGTATAACTCCCTCTGCCGTATCACTACGTGTACAAGCGCTAGAAAAATACTTAGGTCAGATTTTAATAATACGCGGTCGTCCATGTGTACTCACACAAGCAGGGCAAACCTTGCTCCAGCATTTACGTCATACAAGGCTAATGGAACAAAATCTATTACAGGGCTTAATGGGGAAGTCATCTGAATCGGAATTTTATAAAATTGCTTTAGCTTCAAATGCAGACTCATTAGCGACTTGGCTTTTACCCACTATTCAGCAAACGTTATTTAAAGAAAAAATAGTGCTAGAGCTAAAAATTGATGATCAATCACACACGCATACTTTGCTAGAAACGGGACAAGTCAATGCATGTATCACAGCAGAAGAGCAGGTTATGGCGGGTTGCTTAGCTCAGCCTCTTGGTAAAATGCGCTATAAAATGCTGGCATCGGCCGAATTTGTAAACCACTGGTTTAGTGGTGGAATTAACCGAGAAAATTTAAGAAAAACACCAGCAGTTATTTTTAATCATAAAGATTTAATGCATTCGGAAGTTTTATTAAAAGGATACGGTTTACCAATGCAGAGTTATCCTTATAGTTTTATTCCTGCCACAGATGCTTTCGTCAAAGCAATTCAGCTGGGTTTAGGTTACGGAATGGTACCCGAACTTCAAGTTCAACCATTACTCGAAAATGGAACACTTATTGATATTATGCCTGAGGCTCAACTTGATGTTCCTTTGTATTGGCACCACTGGAAAAGACAGTCGAAACAACTTGATGTACTGACCGAAACAATTGTTCAATCAGCAAGACATATCTTGAGATAAACTCAAGAACGAGAACGTGCATAAAAGTTTGAAACGTGTTGAATATAAAACTCTATGTCTGGCGCTGAATAACCTAAAAGTTGTCCGATTCTACGGTCGAGTTCTAGGCGCTCTTCAAGTTGAGTTTCCTTTATTGATTTTTCAATACATAACACGAGTTCATTCAAATCTGTTAAAGAGGCATCTTTATAGATCAGCATAATTGAAAAAGGTACAGATAAAGACGTTTCAATATCTTTACTGAGCATAGTTAAACTACCTTGCTCAAGGTGCTTTAGAAATTCAGTAGGTAATAAGTCATAAAATAAAGCAATTGGTTTCTTACCAGACAATAATAATTCTAGTTCTTGCCCTTCATGGGGGCCAAGTTTTCCAAGCTGTTCAGCCATATCAATACTCTTGTTTTTATGATTAATATTATTATGCAAAATTTATGCGCGGGATGGCATAAAGTATTTGCCATCACCGCACTTAGTTAAAAAATTAAGATTGCGTTAACTCAAGCGCACGTTGATAAGCGACTTTTTTCTTAATACCCGTTAAATCAGCAGCCAGTTGAGATGCTGCTTTAACAGATAAGTCTTGAAGTAAGCGCTTTAAAAGTTCATCTAGTTTTTCTTGTTCCAGATCGGTTTTTTCCGGTGCACCACCAACCACAAGAACAATTTCACCTTTTTCTTGGTTATGGTCATTTTCAATAAAACTAACCAAATCTTTTAAAGTCATTTTTTTGATGGTTTCAAAAGTTTTGGTAATTTCACGTGCAAAACCGACAGGGCGGTTTTCACCAAATACTTCAGCCATATTTTTTACGCATTCTAAAATACGATGTGGCGCTTCATAGAAAATTAAGGTTTGAGTTTCATTTTTAAGCTTTTCGAGTTGCGAAATACGTTGAGAAGCTTTTGATGGTAAAAAGCCTTCAAAACTAAAGCGGTCACTTGGTAAGCCTACAGCACTTAACGCCGCAATTGCAGCACATGCACCAGGTACAGGTATAACTCTAATACCATGTTCTTGAGCAGCTCGAACCAGTTTAAAACCAGGGTCACTAATAAGCGGTGTGCCTGCATCACTAATCAAAGCAATATTTTCACCAGCGAGTAACTTTTGAACTAACTGATCAATTTTATTGCTTTCATTATGGTCATGACATGCTGTAAGTGGGGTAGATATATTATAGTGCTTAAATAATTGAGCCGACTGGCGTGTATCTTCGGCAGCCACAATAGAAACTGATTTTAAGATATCAATTGCACGGAAAGTCATATCATCTAAGTGCCCGATAGGGGTGGCTACAACAAATAACTGAGCACTCATTTGGTTTTTACTCCGTACAGATAAACAATTTTAATCGGTTAGTGTACCCGAAATTATGTTTTTGGCGTGAACAAAGTCAGTGGGCTTTTTATTTTTCGAAGTATCTGCTTTTGATTTGCTCAATTCAAAAAATAAAAAAGCATAGAACTAGCATTAACAGCATTTACATTTTTAAATGGGGAAACAAAAAGATTATGTTAGTTGCACAGCAGTTGGGCCAATGGGCTGAACAAACAGCTTTAAAACTTTTAAAAGAACAGAATTATGAATGGGTCGCCAGTAATTATCATTCACGCCGTGGCGAGGTTGATCTGATTGTAAAACGCGGTAATGAATTGATTTTTGTTGAGGTAAAAGCGCGTGGACAGGGAAATTATGGACAAGCTTGTGAAATGGTCACTGTGAGCAAACAGAAAAAAATAATTAAAACGGCGATGAGGTTTTTACAGCGCTACCCATCTTATCAGGATTTTTATTGTCGTTTTGATGTGATTTGTTTTGATTTTCCACAGAAAATTGCAAAAACAGTACAGCAAGACTTTTCGAAATTCCATTATGATCTGCAATGGATCGAAAATGCATTTACTTTGGATTAAGAGTTCATTACTCTTTTGAGCAAATTAAAACCGATGTTTATGATCAAGCCAAGAAGAGATTGATAGGAGTCTGGTGGAGTGTTGAAACGTATTGCTGTAACAGCGCTTTGTGTCGCAAGTTTGTCAGGTTGCGCAAGTTTTATTTCTGGTGGAACAGGTACAGCTCCAGTTGGAACAGATAGTGGTGTACGTAGCTTAGGTCAGGTATTCATTGATTCTTCAATTAAACGTACAGCGAATATTAACCTCTATAAGCTTGATCAGCGTTTTAAACAATCTCGTATTAACATCGAAAGCTTTCATAGCACAGTATTGTTAACTGGTCAGGTGCCAGATCCTTACTTGAAACAGCTGGCAGAAGACAATGTTAAAGCGATGAGCGATGTGAAAGCCGTACATAACTATATTACGGTAGGTAACAAAGTAAGCTATAACACGATCATGCAAGATGCTGGTGTAACTGCAAATACACGTGCTCTATTAATGAAAGCGCCAGTTGTATCGGACAGTAAAGTGCTCGTCCATACCGAAGATGGTGTTTTATATGTGATGGGACGTTTAAATACAGCTGAAATTAATGACTTAAATAATGTGCTTCAAAATGTTGGTAACGTGACCAAAATTGTGACACTCATTGATAATATTGATTTAGCACCTGCTCCGGCAGCATCGACTGGCAACGCAACGACTACGCCAGTAATTAATAATGTTCTTGCTCAACCAACAGTTCAAACTCCTGTTGCAATTGATCCGGACCAAGCAGATCCAGCATCATCTACTGCACAATAAAATATGAACTTAATTGAACAATTACAAAGCAAAATTGAGCAGGCGAGAACTCTTTATAAAGAGTTCCGCCTCTATGATTTGGGGAGCTTTGCTTTAAACCGTTTTACACCAAAAGACGGTTTTGAGCAGGTTTTAAATGTGCGTTATGGCTTAAAGCCTCGTCATCGTCTAGATATTTATCGTTCTACTAAGCGATTAGCGCATCAACCACTCATTGTTTTTGTACATGGTGGTGCTTGGCAACACGGTAATAAACGAGACTATTTATTCGTTGGTGAAACTTTTACGAAAGAAGGTTATGATGTTGCTGTCATTAACTATCAGCTTGCACCTAAAAATATTTTTCCAAGTTATGTAGATGACTTAACACAAGCATTAAATTATTTGCATCAAAATCAGGAAAAATTAGAAATCTCGACAGAGAATATTGTGCTTATGGGGCATTCGGCAGGTGCATTTAATGTAATGTCTGCTGTTTATCACCCTGACTCAACTAAAATTGAATGTTTAGGGAAAATTAAGGCAATAGTCGGTTTAGCTGGTCCGTATCATTTTGATTATAAGGGTGATCCGCTTGCTGAAGATGCTTTTGACCAAGGTATCTCTTATAAAGAAGTAATGCCTTATTATTTTGTAAATCAAAATAATATTAAGCATTATCTACTCATGGCTGAAAATGATCAGCTCGTAAAGCAACATAATACTTTGGATATGGATCAAGCTCTTAGGGAGAAGGGGAATCATAGTCATATTGCTATTATCCCTAAAACTGGCCATATCACGATTTTGGCCAGTCTATCGAGTTTTGTAAGTCACTACTTCAGAACAAAACGAACCATTTTGCATTTTCTTGATGAAGTATTTTAAAACCATTGAGTTTTAGAAAGCGCAGATTACTTTGCTTGAGTAATCTGCGTAATCATTGCGTGTGCAATACTGCCTTTAAATGGAATTTCAGGAAGCTGATCAAATTTAAAGAATTGTGCATCGGCAATTTCATCTTCCTGCAAAGAAATCTCGCCTGACTCATATTCAGCTTTAAATGCAATCATAAGATTACTTGGAAATGGCCAAGGCTGGCTTGACATATATTGAATATTGTTAAGTTTAAGGCCCACTTCTTCTAAAGCTTCGCGTTGAACAGCCTCTTCAAGAGTTTCCCCAACTTCTACAAAACCTGCAATCAAACCATACATGTTGGTTTTATTGTGAATTGATTTTGCTAATAAGATTTCATCATCACCTTTAGTAATGATGGTAATGATGCAGGGGTTTACACGAGGGTACTGGTGATAACCACAAGCAGGACATACCATCGCATATTCACTTGAGTGTACTTCGGTGGCATGTCCACAGTGGCTGCAAAACTTGTGGTTACGTCGCCATTCGAGCAACTGTACAGCACGACTCGCCTGTAAAAATTGCTCTTTTGACCAGTTAGAAATAAGTTGACGAATTGGAACGAGTTGCAGACCTTCTGGTATAGCTTCTTCACTCAGCAGGTCACGTGCAATGACCTGTTCATCATGAGTGAAAAGCAGATCACTTGCTAACTTTTCGACTTTGGGTAATTGAAAGTTTTGGTCAACCAATAGTTGTTGGTGATGAAAAATATAAGCAAGTGATAATTCAGACATTAAGCTGCCTTTTTTTGAAGTTGTTGACTACTTAGCAATGCTACATCAAACATGGATTGTAGAACAGGCTGTTTATTTTTTAAATTGTCAACTAACATATCTAGTCCAGCTAATACGTTAAAAATACAGTGAATCTGATCATGACTAAAAGCTTGGTTCTGATCGATTTGCTGCTGTACAAATTTAGCAGTTTCAAGCAGAGCATTTTGTTGAACCGTACTTCCTAAAAATTCAGCCGCACCAGCCAATTCTTTTAATGAGCCTGCAATTGCTTCAATATTTTGGGTTTGATCGTTGGCATATAAAGTCAAACTTTGACATACAAAATCGATTAAATTTTTTGTTTCATTTAATAATGTTTCATGTGCTTCATCTAAACGATCTAAAGAAATATTAGTGTTGTTCACACGAATTTGTAGACGGTTAGATGAGTAATGACGTACCAAAATACCAATTGCGTTCATGGCAGATAAAATGCTCTTCATGAGCTGCTGAGCGTAGTTTTCATTACTCAATATATTGATTTGACTTAAACTGCTTGCTTGATGAGAAAGCTCGGCTGCTGCTTCATTTAAGTTGAGTAAGTTAAAGGTATGAGCAAGCTGCATAAGGCTGCTTTGAAGTTGCTGAGCCTTTTCTGGCGACATGTTTTGGTAGTTGTATTCAATATCATTACGAACTTTGTTCATTTCGTCTAAGATCAATTGACTTACCGTTTGCATGGTATCAAAGTCTGGACCATACAAATGTTGGCTCAGTGCTTTAAGTTGAGTATCGGTAAGGAACTCACGACCAATGTTTAGCTGCCCACGAATTTGCTGCGCAAGTTGGTCTTCTTGTCCAATCACAATACTAATAATATCTGCTAGAGCAGTTAAGTTTGCCTCAAAGCTTTCTGGCGATGCTAAAAGTAGACCTATAGCGCTCTCAAGATTAATGAATACACGTAAGCGAGCATCATTTAAAACAAGTTCATCAATGTGATTAAAGGCAGAGTTAACCAATTGCCAATATTGTTGGCTTGGTTGACCATGAGCCATGCTGACTAAATAGCTACCAATAAGTTTGAATGCCTGAAAGTCTCGAGTGGTTTCAGTTTTATTTAAAAATTGATGCAAAGATAATTTATAAAGCTGATGGATAAACTGAGTTTTCTCATTAATGAGCACTTCGGGTAACGGTAACTCAAGTGAAGTTGTTGTAAGGTTTGAAGCAATCTGCTGACCAGATGATGTTAATGGTTTATTTAAGGCTTTTTCCAAATTGTTTAGAGTGTCCAAAAGAAACTGGGGTACTTCAACTTCACGTAAACAAATAAATTCAATATAGCGTTTCACCATGGTCGTGCCTTCACTAAGAGCAACAACCTCATCGGTGTTGATGTGTTCTGGCTTAGCCATAATTTTTTGCATCAACTCAGTTGAATATTGAGTAATTTTTGCCAAATAGGGGATATCAATAAGGCGTAATACTTGAGTGCATTGTTTAAATTGTTCTAACGCATCATCAATACCAAAAGGGAGAGCTTGTTCTTCAATTAATGTACTTACAGCACCTTCTACCAGTTTTATTGAGTTATCAATTTCATTCTTGATAATAAGCAACGCTGTTGGATCAAATTGAATCGAATTATGCTCAGACATAAAAATTCCCCTTTGCAAAAAAAATCAATTGTTATATTCGTCATGGCTCAATATTTTGAGCTAAAAATCTATACGACTAATATAACTTAACTTGCAAAAGGGGAAACTAAAAAAACACTAGAGAATCAAAAATTTATTTTGCAAAAAGGCAAGGTTCTCCATGTTTTTTCTCAAATTCTTTGACCCAAGTCTCATGTATGTTCAACTCTTCATCTGAAGGGTAAATAACGGGTAAATCAATTTGGACTCTAGCTTTTGTCGTTTTTTGCTGGTCAATTTCACTTTGTGATAAAGCATCCATATCAAAGGAAACTTGACCACCGGTCATTGCCAAGTAAACATCAGAAAGAATTTCAGCATCGAGTAACGCACCGTGGAAAGTACGGTCACGAGCTGGAATTTCATAACGTCTAACTAAGGCATCAAGTGAGTTTTTCTGTCCAGGATGCTTATTTTTGGCTAAAGCTAAGGTATCGGTAACTTCACAAACTTCTGAAAGAGCAGGTAACCCAACACGTCTAAACTCCATATCGAGGAAGTTCATATCGAAGGTTGCGTTATGAGCGATAATTTCTGCGCCTTTTAGATACTCAAACAAAGTATCAGCAATATCTGCATAGAGCGGTTTATCTTTTAAGAAATCATCACTGATACCGTGAATGTTTTCTGAATCGCCCACTGGTTTTTCAGGGTTAATATAAATGTGAATCGAACTACCCGTAAGCTTACGGTTAATCATTTCGATTGCGCCGACTTCAATAATGCGGTCGCCATCTTGGAAATAGAAACCAGTTGTTTCAGTATCGAGAATGAGCTGACGAGGGCCTTGCAATTTAAGCTTTGCTTCTGTAAGTACAATCTGTGGATGAATGTTGCTACTTTGCTGCTTAGTTTCTTGCTCTACAGCTTCAACTTCATTTACTTCTTCGTCGACAGTAATCATCTCAACTTCTTGTGATGGTTCAAGAGCGACATCTTCATCTTCGGTTGTTTCAACCAGATCAAACCCGAAAGGGTCATCTAGCAACCAGTCCTGTTCAGGCTTTTTTATATCTTGCGGTGCAGCGACAGACTGGGGTTGTTTGAGTTCTTGAGCAGTCTTATCTGCACCTAAATTTGCAAGTTGGTCTGCCATTTCATTGCCAGGATGTCCTGCATGGCCTTTAATCCAATTCCACTCAATATTTCTACCTGCGCAAACAGCATCAAGTTTTTGCCATAGGTCAGGATTTTTAACATCTTTCCAATTTTTCTTTTTCCAGCCATGAATCCACTCTGTAATGCCTTGCTTTACATAATTTGAGTCTGTCCAGATAATTAATTGTGCATCAGGAGGGCAAAAAGAAACGCCCTCAATAGCAGCCATAAGCTCCATGCGGTTATTGGTTGTGTCGGGTTCACCGCCAAATAATTTATGTTCACCCTGTTCGGTAATGACATATGCACCCCAACCGCCTAAACCGGGATTGCCACGACATGCACCATCAACATACAGTGTGATTGTTTGAGACATAAATCGAAACCTAAACTGAAAGAAAAAGAACTGAATATGGTGTATTGTATACGCAAAAAGTTCGGTTCCATCGTTACAAAGCAAGCTTTTTTTAATTTCTTGTAACATTTCCATGCAAATGACATTAAATTATTGCCTTGTCTATCTTGCATGCTTTACTACAATGGCATCGAAGACCTAGGGTTTGTGGGCAGACCCCAAGAAATATTACGCGAGTTGTTTGGAAGTTTTTATGTATAAACCAACCACATTTGTGTGGCAGCCATCTGCAGCATCATTATTCAAAATTACAGTACTTAGCTCTGCTTTAGCTGCGTTGGGTATTACAACAGGCTGCTCTTCGACTCCGCAATCTGCAAAAACCTCGAAAACAAAACAGGTCAGTGGAGCAGGCTATCTTGATGCAAGCAGTCTAGACTCGTTAGAAGATTTACTTTCAGCAACAGATATGCGTGCTGTAGAGGGTGATCGTTTACTTATTTTAAAACATGGTGACGTTTGGAAGCGTATGGCTGTGGGCTTCAAAATGGACCTCGATCACTGGGATCCGCGTATTGAAGCGCAGCGTAGTTGGTTTATTTCACGTCAGCCCTACCTTGACCGTTTAAGTGCTCGCGCAAGTCGTTATTTATATCATACTGTTAAAGAAGCAGAACGCCGTGGTCTTCCAACTGAACTTGCGTTATTACCGGTAATTGAAAGTTCATATGACCCTGCTGCAACAAGTAGCGCGGCAGCAGCAGGTTTATGGCAGTTTATTCCAAGTACTGGTCGTATTTATGGTTTACAACAAACTGGTATGTACGATGGTCGTCGTGATGTTGTTGAATCTACACGTGCTGCATATGAGTTCTTAGGAAGCTTATATAACCAGTTTGGTTCATGGGAATTGGCTTTGGCAGCCTATAATGCTGGTCCGGGTCGTATCCAACAGGCGATTAACCGTAACCAAGCTGCTGGTTTGCCAACTGACTATTGGTCACTAAAACTTCCACAAGAAACGATGAACTATGTTCCACGTTTCTTGGCAGTTGCACAAATTATTAAAAATCCACGTGCTTATGGCGTTTCATTACCACCAATTGCGAATAGACCCCATTTCCGTGAAGTGACATTGTCTGCGCCGTTGTCTTTAAATGAGATTGCATCGGTCAGTGGTCTTAGCCGTGCCGAGTTATATGCATTAAACCCAGGCTATCGTGGTGAAACAGTAGACCCTGCAAGTCCAATGCGTATTTTAATTCCGGCTGATGTAAGTCCATCAGTTGATAATAAATTGAAAGGAATGAAAGCGGGTGGTGCTTCAGGTTGGTGGGCAAATGTCACTTCGCCGTCTAAACCTACAACCAGTCCTTCAAGTTCAGTCACAATTAAAACCACACCAGCGACTCAGGTTCAGCCTGTAAGACCAACGACACCTGCTAAAACAACCAGCAGCTCTGTGACTGTAAGAGGTTCAACGCCGCGTGGTTCTGATGCTTTAGCTGCTTTTGCAGCATCCGCGGATGTGCCAAGTGCACCTCGTATTCCAGTTGCAGTAACACCTGCAACCAATGTTAAGCCAGTAAGAACAGAACCACCAATTTCAGCAGTTGAGCGTGAGAAAATTTTAGCGGCGGTTCGTGCTGAAGGTGAGAAGGAAACCGTTGAGCAAGCTTTACAGCCACAGGCCACTCAAGCTGAAAAAGATCAAGTGGTTGCTGAGTTAAAGGCAATTGCACCGCAAGGTACCGAAATTGTTGATCCTTACGATGGCAAAATTAAGTTAACTGCGATTCAGACGAGCCTGTCGGTTGCTGAACAACAAGGTAAAGAGTTAAGTAAAGGTTTTGCTTATCCGAAAACTTTAACTGAAGACGCAAGCGTTGCAAACTCTGAAGAAGCACAGCGTAATAAAGATAAGCCTTATATTAAAACTGATACTGATGTCGTTGTTGTACAGCCTAAAGGTAAGCGTAGTACCTATACCGTACAACCGGGCGATACATTAGCGATTATCGCAATGAAAAATGGGGTCAACTGGCGTGATGTTGCCAAGTGGAACCAGATTGATCCTGAAAAGACTCTATTTGTAGGAACTAGCCTGTATTTGTATGATGCTAAACCGCAAGAGGTTGAGTCTACGACAAAATCAGCAGCTAAACCTGATGTATATGTTGTTCAAGCAAATGACAGTTTAACAGGCGTGGCAAATCAATTTAATTTGTCAGTAAAACAGCTTGCTGAATATAACGATTTATCTGTCAGTGATGGCTTATTTGTTGGTCAAAAGCTGCATTTGAAAGAGCCTAAAGGCAACCGTAATTCTGCTAAGGCAGAGCCTAAAGCTGTTCAAGCAAGTACACGTCGTATTGCAACAAAGAGCTATACAGTTAAACGCGGCGAGTATTTGAAGTTAATTGCAGATCGTTATGCATTATCTAATCAGGAATTGGCAGAGCTAACACCAGGGTTGTCAGCTGGTAGTAATTTAATGGCTGGACAGAAAATTAATGTACCTGCAAAAGAAATTGCTGCTATTGATGAATCTGATGACAACAAAGCTTCTGGCAAATATGAAAAACTTGCAGCAGGTCCGTCGTATAAGACTGAAAGTTATAAAGTACAGCGTGGCGATACATTATCAAGTATTGCGACCAAGTCTAAAATTAGTTTAGCCGAACTTGCAGAACTGAATAACTTAAAAGCGAGTAGCCATGTACAGCTTGGTCAAAACTTGAAAGTACCTGCGGGCGTAAGTGTTCCAGACCACTATGTTGTTCAGTCGGGCGATAGCTTACATGCGATTGCGGCTAAATATAACTTACAAACCAGTTATTTGGCTGATTTAAACGGTTTATCTCGCACAGCAGGTGTTCGTGCTGGTCAGCGTTTAAAATTGACAGGTGAGGTTGAAACACCGAGCAAGGCTACGACTAAAAATGCCAAAGAAGAAACACCAGATACTTATACTGTTAAATCTGGTGATAACTTACGAAGCATCGCCAGCCGTTATCATTTACAGTTAGATTACCTGACTGCATTAAATGGCTTGTCTCGTAACAGCAGTGTGCGTGTCGGTCAGCATTTAAAGTTAACAGGTGATGTACCTACTGTAGAAACAGCGAAAGCTGATACAGCAAAATCATCAGCTAAACCTGTTGCAGCAGGCAAAAATACTGAAAAGTATACGGTTAAAGCGGGTGAGTCATTAAATGCGATTGCGAGCCGTGCAGGTATTTCAGTTCGTGAACTTGCTGAAATGAATGCATTAAAAGCAAATGCTAACCTACAGCGCGGTCAAAATATTGTGATTCCAAAAACTGTAGTGGAATACAAAGTTAAACGTGGTGATACCTTAATTGGTCTTGCGAGTAAATATGGTCTAGAAACCACTTTACTGGCGGAACTCAACAACTTAACACCGTCGACTCAATTACGTATTGGCGATATTATTAAAGTGCCTAATTTATAGAATAATTAGAACTTTATGCAAAAGTTATATTCTCAACTGAGCCTGCTAGTCGGGCTCAGTGTTTTTTCACAAGTTGTATTCTCTGCGCAGCAAATCACGCCTTATATCGCAATTCATTCTAAGCCTAAATACCTTGCAATGGCTGCTATGCCTTATGCTAACCCAAATGCACCTAAAGGTGGAGTGTTGAGTCGGGCTGCGCAAGGGACTTTTGATAACTTAAACAGCATGAATGGGAAGGGAAACGCGACAGAAGGTGTAAATTATCTTTTTGATACTTTAATGACTCAGTCACTCGATGAAGTTGGGGTTTTATATCCCCTTTTAGCCGAGAAAGTTTCGTATGACCCAGAAAGAACCCAATCCATTACTTTCTATTTAAATCCCAAAGCTCGTTTTAGTAATGGTCAGCCTTTAACCGCGACAGATGTAAAATTTAGCTTTGATACGTATCAGACCAAATCTAATTTTGGCCTACAAATGTATCTTGCTGACTTGGCAAAAACAGAAGTGATCAATCCACATCAAGTTAAATTCACTTTTAAGTCTAGTCATAATCCTAAAATGCCATTTGTTGTGGCGAGCTTACCGATTTACTCAAAAGCAGATTGGACGAACCGTGATTTTACCCGTATTACCTTGCAACCGATTGTAGGTTCAGGGCCATATGTTGTTGAGAAGATTGATGCAGGACGTAGTATTAGCTATAAACGAAACCTGAATTATTGGGCCAAAGATTTGCCTATTAATAAAGGGCGCTATAACTTCGACCATTTAAAATATGTTTATTACCGAAATTGGGATATTGCATTCGAGGGTTTTAAATCTGGGCAATATACCTTGCATGAAGAAACTAATCCTAAAAAATGGGTCACTGACTACAAGTTTCCAGCGGTAAAAGCAGGTTTAATCACTCTATATAAATTTAGACACCATAACCCGATTGCAACCGAAAGTTATGTATTTAACACACGACGAAAACCTTTAAACGATATTCGCTTTAGACAAGCTTTAACCTATGCCTATGATTTTGAATGGCAGAACAAAGCTTTGTTTTATGGACAATATCAACGACTACAAAGTTATTTTGAAAATAGTGAGTTGGCAGCAACAGGTCGTCCTTCAAAGAGTGAGCTGGCGATATTAAAGCCTCTTTTGCCAAAGCTTTCACCAGTCATGCAAAAAGCTGTTCTGGCAGGCTGGAAATATCCAGTCTCAGATGCCAGCGGTTTTAACCGTCAAAACTTATTAACTGCCAGACAATTACTCATTCAGGCAGGCTATAAAATTAAAGAAGGGCAGTTATATACGCCCGAAGGCAAGCCTGTACAAATTGAGTTTCTTATTCAGCAAGATGGCAAACAAAGAACACTCATGCCATTTGTAAGAAATTTAAAAAAATTAGGAATTAATATTACTTTACGGCAAGTCGATGCACCGCAATATTTAGAGCGTACACGCCGTTATGATTTTGACATGACCACCATGAACTTGCCGCAATCTTTAAATCCGGGCAATGAACAGGCTCAGTTCTGGGGAAGTGCCGCAGCAGTTCAAGATGGTAACTATAACTACGCTGGTATTCGTAATCCTGTCATTGATGCAGTTATTTCAAAACTGGTCACTGCCAAAGACCGTGAGCAGCAAATTATTTATACTCATGTTCTTGATCGATTACTTCGTGCAGGATATTACCAAATTCCGACTTATGGAAAAGGTGATTATTGGTATGCATACTGGAATATGTATCAGCAACCTAAAGTGAAACCCGTGCTCTCTGCTGGTATAGAGTATTGGTGGAGTAATCCAAACCAAGCCAAAAAAGTTGCCCAATATTTACATCAACAATAAAAGCACGTACCTAAAGGAAATCCTGTTATATGGGTTCATATATTCTGAAGCGACTTCTTTTAATGATTCCAACGTTGTTCATTATTTTATTGATCAACTTTGTGGTCGTGCAAATTGCACCAGGTGGGCCAGTTGAACAGGCAATTTATGAAGTAGAAAGTGGCTTAGGAGCAGGGCGTGTATTAGGTACTGAAATGTACTATCAGGGCGCTAAAGGATTAAGCCCTGAAATGGTTGAGCAAATTAAAGCACAGTACGGTTTTGACCATCCTCCAGTAGAACGTTTTTTACTGATGTTAAAAGGCTATTTGACCTTGGACTTTGGACAAAGCTTTTTTAAAGATAAACCAGTAGTTGAGCTGCTTTGGGAAAAAATGCCTGTATCGATCTCGATTGGGCTATGGAGCACTTTGCTGATTTATCTTATTTCAATTCCGCTTGGTATTAAAAAAGCCAAACAACAAGGTACATGGTTTGATCGTTCTACCTCTCTATTACTTGTAGTAGGTTACGCAGTACCAAGTTTTGTCTTTGCTATATTACTTATCGTTTTCTTTGCAGGTGGATCATATTTTCACTGGTTTCCATTGCAAAACCTCGTGTCGGATAATTTTCATCAATTAAGTCTTTTCGGAAAAATTACGGACTACTTATGGCACATGACGTTGCCGCTTATTACCATGGTGTTGGGTGGTTTTGCTAGCCTAACTTATCTAACCAAATATTCATTTTTAGAAGAACTCAATAAACCTTATGTCTTGGCAGCTTATGCAAAAGGTTTAAATAGTCAGCAAGTCTTATATAAACATGTATTTCGTAATGCCATTTTAGTGGTTCTTGCTGGATTGCCAGAGGCTTTAGCAGGCATTTTCTTTGTGGGAAATCTTTTTATTGAAATTATTTTTCACCTAGATGGTGTTGGGTTATTAGGCTTTGAAGCAATTGTTCAGCGAGACTATCCAGTTATTTTTGGCGTATTGTTTTTCTTCACGCTTTTTAGCCTGCTTTTACGTCTTATTTGCGATGTGCTGTATCAATGGATTGATCCACGTATTCACTTTGATGCACAAGGAGGCAAATAATGTCTTTTATTGTGCGATCACGACTACAAAAGTTTAGGCAACATAAATTAGGGTGGGCAAGCTTTATCTTGTTTAGCCTCATTTTAGTGATGTCCTTGGGTGCTGAACTCATTGCTAACGACAAACCATTGTTGGTGAAATATGAGGATGCTTATTATTTGCCTGTCGTTAAAACATATCCCGAAACCACTTTTGGTGGTGTGTTTGAAATAGAAGCAGATTATAAAGACCCTGCTGTACAAGAACTTATTAACCATAAAGGTTGGGCGATTTGGCCGCTCATTCAATTTTCTTATCAGACACCTAATTTAGACTTAGCTGTACCTGTGCCATCGCCACCTTCTAAGCAGAACTGGTTAGGAACAGATGACCAAGGGCGAGACGTACTGGCACGTATTCTTTATGGACTTAGAGTTTCATTACTTTTTGGTTTAGTTTTAACAGCTTGTGCAGCACTACTGGGCATTTTTGTGGGTGCTATACAAGGCTACTATGGTGGCTGGGTCGATTTGCTGGGACAACGACTGGTAGAAGTCTGGAATGGTTTACCCATGCTGTTTATGGTCATGATTTTGGTCAGCATGTTTACCCCAAATGTATATTGGCTATTTTTTATTATGCTGTTCTTTAGCTGGACCGTACTTGTGGGAATTGTCCGTGCTGAATTTTTAAAAGCGCGTCAACTTGACTATGTCCGTGCGGCTCAGGCTTTAGGTGTAAATGATAGAGCAATTATTTTTAAGCACATTTTGCCAAATGCCATAAGTTCTAGCTTGTCACAATTACCTTTTATTTTGACGACCAATATTATTGCTTTAACAGCACTCGATTTCTTGGGCTATGGCTTACCGCCAGATGCAGCTTCTTTAGGTGAATTATTGCTACAAGGTAAAAATAACTTGGATGCACCCTGGTTGGCTTTATCAGGATTTTTTAGCCTTGCTTTTGTGTTGTCATTATTAATTTATATTGGGGAGGCTGCACGTGATGCATTTGACCCAAGAAAATAATTTAAGTGAAGATGCTACCTTGCTAAAAATAGAAAACCTTTCAATATCTACGCAAGATCAGACTTTATTGGAGGGTCTCAATTTACACTTACAAGCTGGTGATACGCTTGCAATTGTAGGTGAGAGCGGTTCAGGTAAAACAATAAGCTGTTTGGCGATGATGGGATTATTACCAGAAAAATTAAAAATATCTGGTCGTATTATTATTGATTCAAAAAATATTTTAGAAACAGATGAAAAGACAAAAACACATATAAGTGGCCGCCAAATTGCCATGATTTTTCAGGAGCCTTCTACGGCTTTAAACCCATTGCATCGGGTTGAAAAAATTGTCGGTGAACATTTTATTCTACAAGGGTGGTCAAAAAACAAAGTACAGCAACAGGTTATTCAACTATTAAAAGATGTACGAATTGCTAATCCTGAGCACATTTTAAAGCGTTATCCGCATGAGCTCTCTGGTGGACAAAAGCAAAGGGTCATGATTGCGGCTGCACTAGCACTTCAACCTAAAATTTTAATTGCAGATGAACCAACCACCGCGCTTGATGTCATTTTACAGACGCAAATTTTAGAATTATTAAAATCTTTGCAAAACAAATATGGCATGGTGCTGATTTTAATTAGCCATGATTTAAATTTGGTGCGCCGTTATGCCAATGAACTCATTGTATTACACAAGGGGCAGGTTGTAGAGCAAGGTCAGCTTGAACAGATCTTTAAAAATCCTGCATCAATTTATACTGAGCAATTGTTAGATCTTAATCTTGGTTTTGCTCAGCCACTTTTCTCCAGTCATAAAATTTTATCTGTTCAACAACTCAATGTTAAATACCCAATTCGGAGTGGTATCTTTAACCGAA
The DNA here is from genome assembly GCF_044538765.1 of Acinetobacter sp. ABJ-A23_2. Taxonomy (NCBI): domain Bacteria; kingdom Pseudomonadati; phylum Pseudomonadota; class Gammaproteobacteria; order Moraxellales; family Moraxellaceae; genus Acinetobacter; species Acinetobacter sp. ABJ-A23_2. The sequence goes on along the minus strand of NZ_JBIUCP010000042.1, from coordinate 3,034 downwards.
TTCAAAGTTATACCACTGCTATTGAAAACATAACCTTTGAGCTTACCCAAGGCGAAGCATTGGGTGTGGTTGGTGAAAGTGGTTCTGGAAAATCTTCTTTGGCTTTAGCGCTGGTCCGATTAATTAAAAGTGAGGGGCAAATTATCTTTTTAGGGCAAGACATAAACCGCTTAGAACAAAAAGCTTTGCGTAAGATTAGGTCAGACTTACAAATTGTTTTCCAAGACCCATTTGGTAGTTTAAACCCACGTATGACAGTAGGGCAGATTATTGCTGAAGGCTTAAAAGTGAAAGCTGTAGCTGATAGCGAGATCAAACAGCAAGTTAAATCTGCTTTGGTAAAAGTTGAGTTGGCTGAAGACTTTCAACATCGCTATCCACATGAACTTTCTGGTGGGCAACGTCAACGCGTTGCTTTAGCGAGAGCTTTAGTGGTTCAACCTAAACTTTTAATTTTAGATGAGCCAACATCTGCCTTAGACCGAACCACGCAAAAAGCCATGATTCAATTATTGCGACGTTTACAACAAACAGAGCACCTCAGCTATATTTTTATTAGTCATGATTTAAATGTGGTCAAAGCACTGTGTCATAAAGTGATGGTATTACGGCATGCAAAAGTTGTTGAATATCAGCCGACTGAACAGTTATTTAATGACCCTAAAACTGAATATACTAAGCAGTTAATTATGGCAAGTCTTTAATTTGTTTAAATAAGTTTGTGTTTTATAAGCATAAATATTATTTAAATTTTTAATGCAAAAAGTTGCATTTCTCTATACTTTTTAAATTTGACATGTGCTATTGTCAGTTATCGATTTTCCCTTGACATGACCTATAACTCATCTAAATTAGAGTAATTGCTCTAAAGTATTAAAAGAGGTTAACCATGAGCCAGATTGCACAACCAATCACAATTCGAAATACCACATTTAAAAACCGGATTATTAAAGGTGCAATGAGTGAGGCACTTGCAAACTATGAGGGGCAGCCAAATGACTTACATTTGGGCTTGTATGGTGCATGGGCTAAAGGTGGTTTAGGCTGTGCGATTACTGGGAACGTCATGGTCAATTTCGAAGCCAAAAATGAACCCGGCGTGGTTGTGATTGAAACTGAGCGTGACCTAGAGCGTTTAAAAGAATGGGCAGCGGTCGGTAAACAATATGGAATGGTACAGCTCATTCAATTGTCTCACCCAGGCCGTCAGTGCCCTAAAGGCTTAAATAAAGAAACAGTTGCACCTTCGGCAGTTCCTTTTAGTCCAGCTTTAGCGACTATGTTTGGCACTCCACGTGCGCTTACACATGAAGAAATTTTGGATATTATTAAACGCTTTGCAACAGCTGCCAGCATTTGTGAGAAAGCTGGTTTTGAAGGGGTACAGTTACATGGTGCACACGGCTATTTAATTAGCCAGTTTTTATCGCCATTAACCAATAAGCGTACAGACCAGTGGGGTGGCTCAGTTGAAAACCGTACTCGCTTTTTACTAGAAGTTTATAAAGCGGTACGTGAAGCAACTTCAGAGAATTTTATTATTTCAGTGAAGCTCAACTCGGCTGACTTCCAACGCGGTGGTATTAGTGAAGAAGATGTGATTTCGGTATTTAAAGCCGTTGATGAAGCAGGAATTGATTTAATTGAAATTTCAGGTGGTACTTATGAAGCACCTGCAATGGCTGGCGCAAAAGCCGATAAACGTAAAGCAAGTACCATTGCACGTGAAGCATACTTCTTAGATTTCGCTGAAAAAATCCGTCAGCATGTAAAATGTAAACTTATGGTGACAGGTGGCTTTCGTACTGTAGAAGGCATGAATGCTGCTTTGGCAAGTGGTGCATGTGACTTTATTGGTATTGCTCGTCCACTTGCTGTTGAAACAGATTTAACTGACCGTTTAATCGCAGGCCAAGATGTTCGCTATGCCGTAAAACCAATTAAAACAGGTTTACCTTTTGTCGATAAAATGGCAATTATGGAAATCATTTGGTACGCAGCACAATTTAAAGCAATTGGGCAGGGTAAAAAGCCAAATCCAAAGTTATCGCCTTTAATTGTGTTTTTAAATTACGCGAAGGGCAATATTAAGGCCGTTGTTCAGGGGCGCGTGAATTCACGTAAATCTGCATAAATAAATTACCAAGCAATAGCCCAGTAAGTCTGAAAAGTAGAAGCAGACCATTGACCTTTAATTAAAGCATTTTTAAAGGCTGGTCTGTTTTCTATTTGGGCCAGATAACGCTGTATATGTTTAAACTGGCTGTAATTTGGTGAACAAGCTAATAATGGAAACCACATCAAAATATCAGCAGTAGTAAACTGATCTCCAGCAAACCATAAGTGACGTTCTAAATGTTTATCAATCATGCTCATGTGTCGTTGTAATGATTGATTGAGATAGCCTTGATCAAATCCATATTTTAAAAGCTTAGGAACGAAACGGACCAGAAAAGGTGTGCGCTCTGCAATTTGGTGAAAGATTTGTTTGAGTACCAAATCTGGGATGAATGTCGCCTCACAGTAATTTTTCCAATAATAAAAATTTTGAAGTTGTTGATTTCCTAAATTACTCTGCCCCAGTTGTGGGTGTAAATGAGAGAAATAATCTAGGATTGCTGAGGTTTCAGCCAAAATTGCAGTTTGTCCGTGTTCACTAATTTCGAGCGTTGGAAATTTTGATAATTGATGTGGTGAGTTATTATTTTTGTCTTCGTCCGAATGATATTTAATGATGAGTTCATAGTTGAGCCCTAATTCTTCTAAAAACCAAATAATGCGTTGAGAGCGTGAATTTTGTAAATGAAATAATCGAATTTGCATGTCATGTTCAAATTATAGTTTTGATCTTTTAGTATAGGGTAGAACATAGCTTAAGTATAATAAAATATTTATAAATCATGAATTTATAATATTTTATATGAGAAAATAAAAGCCACTGTATTTTTAGACAGGGGCTTTCAAAGTTGGACATCCTTAGAGACACTCTAACCATGCTTATTGTCATGAAAGAGGTTAAGTATCAAGTTTCTTT
>NZ_JBIUCP010000041.1:0-39329 GCF_044538765.1 Acinetobacter sp. ABJ-A23_2 | reverse complement strand
CCTTCATATTTCATCCTTTATTGACTTTTTTTGTATAAAAAGTGAGTACTCTTCAGTTCATATAACAGATTTACTCTTAGTGTAATTATGCTATTTTTGTTACATGGAGTTATCAAAGCTTTGAAACTTGTAATTAAAAGCTTTGAAAGCAACACAGTTTAAACGGTTTAACTCTGTTACTTTTAAAAAAATGTCTTGAAGTTCAAGGAAAGATTAAAATGAAATTAAAACATCTGAGCACTGCAATGATTTTAGCAACGCTGCCTGCAACTGGGGTTTTCGCAGCAGCTTTGGATCGCTCTGGACAATCGATGTCTGCATTCTTACAACCGGGTAACTATTTTGAAGCAGGTATTTCTATCTTAGATCCAACTGTAGAAGGTAAAGAAGCAGGATCAAGCGCAACACGTCGTAATATTGACGATATGGGCAATGATTACTACTTTCCAAGTGCAGCATTAAAATTACAACTTAACGATAAATTCTCTTTCGGTTTGCTCTATGACCAACCATTTGGAGCAGATGCAGAATATTCAGGTAACAATGTATTCGTATCTCATCCAGGTACTGATACAGTTTTATCAGCAGCAGCTGTTGATGGTCTTGTTACCAAAAAAGCAACTGAGGCTTTACAAGCAAAAGGTTTACCTGTAAATGACCAAACTTTAGCTTTAGCAAAAGGTCAAGTTCTAGCAAGTGACAATTTTAAAGCATTAGCTGGGGCTCTTTCTGCAGCAAATAATTATTTAGGTAATGGTGGAACTAAAGTTAAAGTTGATACGCAAAACTTATCTTTTGTATTTGGTTATCAACCAACTAAAAACTTCAATTTCTACGCAGGTCCTGTATTACAAACAGTTAAAGGTAATGTAAGTTTACGTGGCCAAGCATATAGCCTTTATAATGGTTATGATGCAAATATTAAAGAAACTACAGGAGCTGGTTGGTTAGCAGGTGCTGCTTATCAGATTCCTGAAATTGCGCTTAAAGCTTCTTTAACTTATCGTTCTGAAATTGATCACAAAATGGATATTAATGAAAATTTATCTTTATTAAACTTCCCTGGTCTTACTTCAGTACTTGGTGGTTTAGATGTTCCAGCATCTAAACTTCAAGCAATTAACACATCTGGTAAAACTACAATTACTACTCCACAGTCTGTTAACCTTGATTTCCAAACAGGAATCATGGCTGATACAGTTGCATTTGCCAATGTACGTTGGGTGAACTGGAAAGATTTCTCAATTCAACCATATAAATTTGGTAAAGTTTCAGAAGCTGTAGGCGGTCTTGTTGGTCGTCCAAATGGCTTTAACTTGGTTGAATATTCAGACGATCAATGGACAGTGAATGCTGGTGTAGGTCGTAAACTCAATGAAAAATGGGCAGGTAATGTTTCTGTAGGTTGGGACTCTGGTGCAGGTAACCCTGTAACTACATTAGGCCCAACAGAAGGTTACTGGAACGTAGGTGTAGGTGTTCAATATAGCCCTACTCCACAAACATTTATTGCTGGTGGTGTGAAATACTTCTGGTTGGGTGATGCTAAAGCACAAACTGGTGCCCAAGCTGGTAGCGATCAATATGTTGCAGAGTTCTCTGACAACAACGCGATCGCGTATGGTTTAAAACTTGGCTATAAATTCTAAGTTTCGAACTCATTCATATAAAAAAGGCGCTTAAAGCGCCTTTTTTATTGTTCATCTTAGGCAGGAATATTACGCTGAGAAACTGAACGGATTGCTTCTTTTAGTGCATCATAGCCATTAATTGCTGGGAACTGTGGAAACTCAGCAATGACATTTGCAGGTGCATCAAACAAGAAGCCATGATCAGCTTCACCAAGCATTGTTGTATCGTTATAAGAGTCACCAGCAGCGATTACACGGAAATTTAAACCGTGAAGTGCTTTAACTGACTCACGTTTTTGGTCTGGTTGGCGTAGTTTATAAGCCGTAATCATGCCATTTTCGTCAGTCTCTAATTTGTGACAGAAAATTGTTGGCCAACCTAATTGCTTCATTAAAGGATGAGCAAACTCATAGAAAGTATCGGACAAAATCACCAGTTGGAAATGATTGCTCACCCATTCAACAAACTCTTTGGCGCCTGGTAGCGGTCCCATCTCCGCAATCACTTCTTGAATGTCGTTTAGGCCTAAACCGTGTTGTTTTAAAATATTCAGACGCTGAGTCATTAAAACATCATAATCAGGAATATCACGAGTTGTTGCTTCTAGTTCTTTAATCCCTGTTTTTTTTGCGAAATTGATCCAGATTTCAGGAACTAAAACCCCTTCAAGATCTAGGCATACGATTTCCATGAATGCTTCCAACGTTGGTTAAAAATTGCTGTATCATACCATTAAGATTTTCAGATTTGCGCTGTTATTGATCAAATCAATTTTATTCATAAGGATCGAAATTAAAGTGCTAAGCAATTTATTCACTATCCTTTAGAATATTTTTCATAACTCAATGCGCCCAAGCCTTTTGCCAGGAACACCCATGACCGTTATTCCGACTATTGATATCGTTGATGCTCTCGCGGCTGAATATGCAGCTAAAAGCCCACGTGAGATTTTAGAACTTGCATTAAGCCAACAAGGTGAAATCGCAATTTCGTTCTCTGGAGCAGAAGATGTAGTCTTAATTGATATGGCTTCACGTTTAGGTAAACCCTTCCGTGTTTTCAGCCTTGATACTGGGCGTTTGCATCCTGAAACTTATCAATTTATTGAAACTGTGCGTAAGCATTACAATATTAATATCGAGATTTGCTTTCCTGAATCTGAAGCTGTGCAAAGTATGGTGAATGAAAAAGGCTTATTTAGTTTCTTTAAAGATGGTCATCAAGAATGTTGTGGTATTCGAAAAGTTCAACCTTTACGTAAGAAACTTGCGACTTTAGATGGCTGGATTACAGGCCAACGTAAAGATCAAAGTCCTGGTACACGTACGGAAATTCCTGTGGTACAAGCTGATGCTGGTTTCTCAGGCCCAGGCAAGCAACTCATTAAATATAACCCACTTGCGAACTGGTCTAGCGCCGATGTGTGGAGTTACATCCGTATGATGGAAATTCCATACAACTCTCTACACGAGCGTGGTTTTGTTTCTATTGGCTGTGAACCATGTACACGTCCAGTACTTCCAAACCAGCATGAACGTGAAGGCCGCTGGTGGTGGGAAGAAGCAACGCAAAAAGAATGTGGCTTACACGCAGGCAACTTAAAAAAATAGTCTGGTATAAAAAAACCACTGATGAATCAGTGGTTTTTTTTACAGTTATATCTCGTACACAAAGTCATATTTAATCTGTAATAAACGCTATATACTAAATTTTACGGTTCTATAATTCTAATAAGAGCTCAGTTAAGGGCTTCTTAGAAAAAAGCATGAGGCACAACGAGTTATGCGTCCATTACACCCTATTGATTTTATTTTTCTATCACTAGAAAAACGACAACAACCGATGCATGTTGGCGGATTGTTTTTATTTGAAATTCCTGAAAATGCCCCTGAAACTTTTGTTCGTGATTTAGTAGAAGAAATTCGTCAATCAAAAAGTATTCCTGTCCCACCTTTTAATAACCGCTTGAATGGCTTATTTTGGGATGAAGATGAAGAGTTCGATATCGATCACCATTTCCGTCATATTGCCCTGCCTCACCCTGGCCGAATCCGTGAATTACTGGTGTATATTTCGCAGCAGCACAGCTCTTTAATTGACCGAGCAAAGCCTCTTTGGACGTGTGACATTATTGAAGGGATCGAAGGAAATCGTTTCGCGATGTACTTTAAGATTCATCATGCCATGGTAGATGGCGTTGCGGGTATGCGCTTAATTGAGAAATCGCTATCAAAAACACCACAAGAAAAACATGTGGTTCCACTTTGGTGTGTAGAAAGTAAAAGAACAAAACGCTTAAAAGTACCAAAACCAAGTACTAGTAAAATCAAAAGTATTTTAGGAGGCATCAAGTCACAGCTTGAAGTTACACCTAAAGTCATGCATGAGTTATCACAAACCATTTTTAAAGAGATGGGGAAAAATCCCGACTATGTATCGACTTTTCAGGCTCCCGTTTCAATTTTAAATCAGCGTGTAAGTGCTTCACGTCGCTTTGCAGCTCAATCATTTGAATTAAGCCGTCTTAGAAAGATTTCTAAAGCACTTGGTGTAACCATTAATGACGTCGTACTTGCTGTTTGTTCAGGTGCCCTACGTGAATACCTGATTAGCCATAATAGCTTGCCTAAAAAGCCTCTTATTGCCATGGTGCCCGCTTCACTACGCACAGATGATTCTGACGTGAGTAATCGTATTACGATGATTCTAGCGAATTTGGGGACCCATAAAGACCAACCTCTAGAACGACTCGAAATTATTCGTCGTAGTATGCAAAATTCAAAGCAACGCTTTAGCCGCATGACTGCAAACGAGATTTTAAACTATAGCGCTGTGGTTTACGGTCCAGCAGGTCTAAACATCATGTCTGGGATGCTTCCTAAGCGTCAGGCATTCAATTTAGTCATTTCCAATGTACCAGGCCCACGTGAGCCACTTTATTGGAATGGTGCGAAGTTAGATGCACTCTACCCTGCTTCTATTGTCATGGATGGACAAGCACTCAATATTACGATGACGAGCTATTTAGATAAGCTTGAGGTAGGTTTAACAGCATGTCGAAATGCTTTACCTAAAATGCAAAACCTTTTAACTCATCTTGAAGATGAGATTCAACGTTTTGAAGAAATTATTGAAGAGAAACATCTGAAACATCATTCAGCGAGTTAAAAAATTAAGGGGCTTTGAATTGGCCCCTTATTTTTTGATTGTGCGGCACTGGTTAAGCAACTGATGACATACTGAGCGAATCATTGCAGTTGTGATCGGTACTTCTTTACCTTGGTCATTCAACATATAGCAGCTATTTACTGGCGTGCTTTCTAAAACATGTTTAAGACCGTTGCTAATTAAGTTTTCACTTACATTCATGGGTTATACCTCTTATTGTTTGCTAAGACGTTTTAAATGGGGAGAACGTCTAGGGCTACTGTACGTAAGTAGTATTTAAAATTCATGAATGAAAGTAAAATTTCAGTTGTAACAAGGATTAAGCGATATCTTGTTACAACTTTAACTTAAAATGATATCGTATTGCTCTTGCGTATATAAATTTTCGACCTGAAATTTAATAACTCTGTTGATAAAGTGCTCTAAATCAGCCACTGCAGGGGCTTCTGCAGTTAATAATCGGTCAATCACAGAAGGATGGGCAACAACAGTAAAGCCACTCGTTGACTCAAATGCACGCGTATATCGTAATATCTCTCGAAATATTTCGTAACACACTGTCTCTGCTGTTTTGACAAAACCACGCCCCTGACACGTTGGACACGACTCACATAACAAGTGTTCTAACGATTCACGTGTACGTTTACGTGTCATTTCGACTAAGCCAAGTTCAGACACTTGTGTGATTTTGGTTTTGGCATGATCACGTTCAAGCATTTTTTCAAATTGACGCATCACCTCTTCACGGTGAATCGCTTCTTGCATGTCAATAAAATCAATAATGATAATACCACCTAGATTTCGCAATCTAAGCTGACGTGCAATGACTTGAGTCGCTTCCATATTGGTTTTAAAGACAGTGTCTTCAAGACTACGACCACCGACATAAGAGCCTGTATTGACATCAATCGTAGTCATAGCCTCAGTCTGGTCAATCATTAAATAACCACCAGACTTTAGGGCAACACGTGTTTGTAGCGCTTTTTGAATATCTTCTTCAACGTTATAAAGATCAAATAACGGGCGCTCACCTGGGTAATGAATCAGGCGACTTTGCATGTTCGGAACAAATTCATCTACAAACTCACGCAGTTTGCCGTGAATCTCTCTCGAATCGACATAAATCTTTGCAGTTTCTTCACTTGCCAAATCACGAATAATTCGTTGTGGTAGTGGTAGCTCTTCAAAAATTAAAGAAGGAACTGCAACATCAACTTGTTTACGCTGAATATATTCCCACAGTTTACTGAGATAACACATATCCTGAGCAATCTCAGCATCATCTACGCCTTCTGCAGCAGTACGAACAATCACACTACCAGGTAGATTATGCTCTGCCTGAATACCTTCGATGATATTACGTAAGCGTTCGCGCTCTTCTTCAGACTCAATACGCTGTGAAACACCAATATGGTTACCATATGGCATAAGAACTAAATAGCGAGAAGGAATTGAAAGATCTGTACTCAGGCGAGCGCCTTTCGTACCAAGCATATCTTTCATAACCTGAACGGTTAAAATTTGCCCCGGATGAAGTAATTCAAAAACATTAGGTGTTGGCTGTGAACGAGGCCAAACCATATCATTAATATGCAAAAAGGCTGTTCTAGATAAGCCGATATCAACAAAAGCTGCTTGCATGCCTGGAAGCACACGGACAACTTTACCTTTGTAGATATTGCCGACAAGTCCTCGTTTCACTGTACGTTCAACATACAGCTCATTAACAGTTCCATTTTCGATTAATGCCACCCGACACTCCATAGGTGTGACATTAATAAGTAGTTCTTCTGACATACATAAACTCAAAGCATTATAAAATTTTTATTAAAGAGTCAGAGGGACTGTTAATGTAGCTTTGTCCACTATTCATCGACAATGCAATTCAATCAAGAATTATCAACAACCCCTTATGTCTTCACTCTTTTGAATAACTGTGAAAATTCGTACAAAGGAAGCCCTACCACATTACTATAACTTCCTTGAATTTTGGGAATATATTGCGAAGCAATTCCTTGAATTGCATATGCACCGGCCTTCCCTACAGGTTCTCCTGTGGCCCAATAGTCTTCCATATCTTGCGTAGTCATTGATGCAAACTCAACTTGTGTTTGCACTACTTCACTCAAGATTTGCTGCTGTGTCGCAATACAAATTCCGGAAAACACATCATGCCAACGGCCAGATAATAGTTTCCAAATTTCAAAAGCATGCTGTTTTGAGTCAGGTTTACCAATAATCTGACCATCAAGCCCAAGACTTGTATCGGCAGCAATAACAATTGAATCTGGAAAAATATTTAATACGGCTTGAGCTTTTTCTCTTGCCAAACGCTCAACATATTGATGAACCAGCTCACCGTCATGAACAGATTCATCAATATCAGGGCTATAAACTTCAAAATTTAAGCCCAGCTGTTGTAAAAGCTCTCTGCGACGCGGAGAACTGGAAGCTAAAATTAAATGCGCCATTTTGCTAAACAATAGTAAACAACAGGCCAAGTTAAGATGCTTATTATTAACGGTTGCCAATGTCGAGCAATCGAAAAATGAATGCCGCCCATGGTTTGGGTTACCCACATAAATGCCAAATGAGCAATAATCACTAAAATGGCAATCGTCCATAAATTAACGAAAGTTAAAATTCGACGTTCACGTATTAAAAATCGGGTCACAAAGGTAACAATAACAAAACTTAAGGCATTTAAGCCCAAAGGTGCATCAAGCAAAAGGTCTGTAAAAATTCCCATGCCAAATGCAAACCACACCCCACACCATGTTGGTTGGCAAACGACCCAAAACAACATGATCATAAGCATGAACAATGGACGCCAGCCAGAAATATCGTAGGAAAGCGGGTAAACCATGAGCACAGAACCCACGATAACGGAAAGAATAATTCCCCATAGTGGATCTTTACGCTTCTCACGTTTCAATTTAGCGATCGGCATAAGGTTGCTCCTTCGCTAATGAGTCAGAGAAAAGCACAACCACGTGATGTCCTGTTGCAAGTTGAGCAGCTGGCGTAATATCAATTTCAGCAAATTCACCTGAATTATGCCGACGGATTTTAGCCACCGTACCCACTGCATAGCCTGCTGGGAAATGCTCACCTAAGCCCGAACTTAATACTTTATCACCGACCTGAATATTTGCACTGGTTGGAACGTATTCCATTTTCAAACGACCTAAATCACCAGTTCCCGAAACAATCGCACGCATACCTGTACGCTCTAAACGAACAGAGAGTGAATGCTCTTTGTCAGAAAGTAGCATCACACGTGAACTATGAGGATATACATTGATGATTTGCCCCATAATCCCTTTATCATCCAGAACCGTTTGACCAATCTTAAGGTGATCCATTGAACCACGGTTAATAATGATAATGTGACGTAGCGGATCGGCATCTGTTCCAATTACTTCGGCAATTTCCATACGGCCATCAATAATTAATGGCGTATCGAGTAAACCGCGTAATCGGGTATTTTCAGCAGACAATTCAGACAGTTTCTGCAAACGAACCTGAGCCTGTAACAACTCAGCCTGCATTGCAGTGTTTTCACGGCGCAGTTGTGTTTCAGATTTAGTTTGTTGATTCAGCCATTCTCTCGACAGTACTGGATAGCTTGCAAGCGCATAAATTGGATTATATGCAGCGTACAAGACATCCCTTGCTGGCTGAATTACATAAGGCATGCGCCAATCAAAGAACAGCACAACCAAGCATGTAATGACCGCAATAATGAACGAGCGGAAAGATGGCGGCTGTCTTGAAAAAATATTCGGTTGCACCGCCTAATCCTTAAACTTAACCGACGAAAAGCATGTCATGGTTCGGGTTGTCGAAGAATTCTAATACTTTACCACCACCACGGGTCACACAAGTAAGAGGATCTTCAGCAACAACAACTGGTAAACCAGTTTCTTGCGCTAATAATTTGTCGAGGTTACGAAGTAACGCACCACCACCTGTCAACACAATACCACGCTCAGCAATATCAGAAGAAAGTTCAGGAGGAGTTTGTTCAAGAGCAGATTTCACCGCGCTTACAATGCTTTGTAACGGATCAGAAATCGCTTGAGTAATTTCGTCAGAAGTGACAGTAATTGCACGAGGTACACCTTCTGCAAGGTTACGACCACGTACTTCAATTTCTAATGTCGTACCATCAGAAACAGCCATACCTACTTCTTTTTTAATGATTTCTGCTGTGGTTTCACCAATTACGCAACCGTGAGCTTTACGAACATAGTTAATGATTTGCTCATCAAATACATCGCCACCAATACGTAAAGAATCGGCATAGACACAACCCTGCAATGAGATAATTGCAATTTCAGTTGTACCACCACCAACATCCACAACCATAGAACCACATGCTTGTTCAACTGGCATACCAGCACCAATTGCAGCAGCCATTGGCTCTTCAATTAAGCGCACATCACGGGCACCCGCATTAAATACGGCTTCACGAATTGCACGGCGCTCGACCAAAGTTGATTTACATGGTACACATACAACTACACGAGGTGCAGGTGGGAACAAACGTTTTTCGTGAACTTTACCAATGAACTGATTCAGCATGGTTTCAGTCACTTCAAAGTCTGCAATTACACCGTCTTTCATTGGACGAATTGCAGAAATATTTGCAGGCGTACGGCCTAACATTTGTTTCGCATCCAGCCCTACAGCAGCAACAATTTTTTGTGAACCACTGTGACGAATTGCCACAACTGTTGGTTCATTTAATATAATGCCGCGGCCTGGTGCATAAATAAGTGTATTTGCTGTACCTAAATCAATGGCTAGATCCGGCGAAAACAAGCCAATTAGTCGTTTTAGAATCACGGTTCGTTCTCAGTTAAACTTTCATGTGGATGCAAGGTGGCAACTTTAAACTAAATGTGATGATTTGAACAAGTCAATCGCTTATTATAACGCACGATATTTTGAAAATTTTTAATACTGATTAGGTGATGTTATGTCTACATCGGATGCACAGCATTCAGCAGATTTAAATGCACAAACAGTTTCAGCAATCGCCAATCTTGCTCGATTGTCGCTCAATGATACGCAATCTGCTGAATATGCTCAAAGTCTAAATAAAATTTTAGGCATGATGGAAACCTTAAAAGGCATTGATACGGAAGGCGTAGAACCTTTGAAGAGTCCTTTTGACAATCCTCAACCTTTACGTGCTGATGTGGTAACTGAAAGCAATCATCGAGATGAATACCAAGCTGTTGCACCTGCAACTCAAGATGGTTTGTATCTTGTTCCTCGCGTGATTGAATAACTTTTAGTCAATTAATCCATCTTCCCAATTTTGAATGTAAAGAAATTTTACTCATGACTGATTTACATCGCTTATCAATTCGTGAACTTGCTGAAGGCTTAAGCCAAGCAAAGTTTTCATCTCGCGAATTGACTGAACACTATTTAAAACGTATTGCTAAAATTGACCCACTGGTAAAAAGCTACGTGACGGTTACTCCTGAACAAGCACTTGCTGAAGCCGACGCAGCCGATGCAGCTTTAAAAGCGGGTAATGCAACCGCTTTAACGGGTATTCCACTTGCGCATAAAGATATCTTTTGTACCAAAGGTATTAAAACCACTGCGGGTTCAAAAATATTAGATAACTTTATCTCTCCTTATGATGCAACTGTTGTTGAAAAAACTAAAGCAGCTGGTCTTGTCACTTTAGGTAAAGTGAACATGGATGAGTTTGCGATGGGTTCAACTTCTGAAAGCTCATATGTTGGCGCAACAAGTAACCCATGGGCGCTTGATCACGTGCCTGGTGGCTCATCAGGTGGTTCTGCTGCGGCTGTAGCAGCTGATTTAGCACCTTTCGCTACGGGTACTGATACAGGTGGCTCAATTCGCCAACCTGCTTCTTTTTGCGGTTTAACAGGCTTAAAACCGACCTATGGTCGTGTATCTCGTTTCGGGATCATTGCTTATGCATCATCTTTAGACCAAGCGGGTCCAATGGCACGCTCTGCTGAAGACTGTGCTTACCTCATGAATGTAATTGCAGGTCACGATGCAAAAGACTCAACTTCGGTTAAAAAAGAAGTTGATGACTACGTTGCAAATTTAAATGGCACATCTGTAAAAGGTTTACGCATTGGTATTCCTAAACAGTACTTTAACGTTGCAGGCTTAGATGCAGACGTTAAAGCACGTGTTGAAGAGTCTTTGAAAAAGCTTGAAGAAATGGGTGCAACACTTGTTGAGATCGATCTCAACATGACTGAAGCCTATGTACCGACGTATTACCTCATCGCACCAGCAGAAGCATCATCTAACTTGTCACGTTATGACGGTGTTCGTTACGGCTACCGCTGTGAAAACCCAGCAGACTTGATGGATCTTTATAAGCGTTCTCGTTCAGAAGGCTTTGGTCCAGAAGTTCAACGTCGTATTTTGATTGGTACATACGCGCTTTCTGCGGGTTATTACGATGCTTACTATGTAAAAGCACAAAAAGTACGTCGCTTAATTCAACAAGACTTCTTAAAAGCATTTGAAAATGTAGATGTGATTGCGGCTCCTGCTGCTCCAACAACTGCATATAAGATTGGTGCGAACTTAAGCCCAACTGAAATGTATTTAGGCGATATCTATACACTTGCAGTGAACTTAGCAGGCTTACCAGCGATTAATGCTCCTGTTGGTTTTGATAAAGACAGCTTACCTGTAGGCTTGCAGTTAATTGGTAACTACTGGTCAGAATCGCAACTATTGTCGATTGTTCATCAATACCAACAAAATACCGATTTCCATACTCAACGTGCGGCAATTGCTGAGGAGAATGCATAATGGCTGAAGCTCAAAAGTTGAAATTGATTGACGGTTGGGAAGTCGTTATTGGTATCGAGATTCACACTCAGCTTGCAACTAATTCTAAAATTTTCTCTGGTTCATCGACTGAATTTGGTCAAGACCCAAACACACAAGCGAGCCTTGTAGACTTGGCAATGCCGGGTGTATTGCCTGTTTTAAATGAAAAAGTAGTTGATCTTGCTATCCGCTTTGGTTTGGGTATCGATGCATACATCGACCAAGCTTCAGTATTTGCGCGTAAAAACTACTTCTACCCTGACTCACCAAAAGGCTATCAAATTAGCCAAATGGATAACCCGATTGTGGGCTTGGGTCACATCGACATTCAACTTGAAGATGGTACGACTAAACGTATTGGCGTAACTCGTGCTCACCTTGAAGAAGATGCGGGTAAATCTGTACATGACCAATTTGAAGGCATGTCTGGCATTGACTTAAACCGTGCTGGTACACCTTTACTTGAAATCGTTTCTGAACCAGACATGCGTTCAGTTGAAGAAGCTGTTGCTTATATCAAAGCGATTCACACATTAGTACGTTGGTTAGGTATTTCTGACGGTAACATGGCAGAAGGTTCATTCCGTGCGGACTGTAACGTGTCTTTACGTCGTCCGGGACAGCCGTTTGGTACACGCTGTGAGCTTAAAAACCTCAACTCATTCCGTTTCATTGAGCAAGCGATCAATGTTGAAATTGAACGCCAAATGGAAATTTTGGAATGGGGTGGCGAGATTGATCAAGAAACTCGTTTGTTCGATCCAAACAAAATGGAAACGCGTTCAATGCGTTCTAAAGAAGAAGCGAACGATTACCGCTACTTCCCAGATCCAGATTTGTTACCAGTGATTATTGCAGATGAGCAAATCGAAGCTGCTCGCGCCGCTCTCCCAGAGCTTCCTGCCGCACGTCGTGCACGCTTTATCGCAGACTTTGGTGTAACTGAGTACGATGCACATGTACTTACGCTCTCACGCGAAATGGCAGACTTCTATGAAGCTGTTGTGGCTGCTGCTGGCGGTGCGAAGCAAGGTAAAGTATCTGCAAACTGGGTAATGGGCGAATTCTCTGGTGCTTTAAACAAAGCAGGCTTAGATTTGGCTGACTCACCTGTTTCTGCTGAACAGCTTGGCGGCATGATTGCACGTATTGTTGACAACACCATTAGCGGTAAAATTGCTAAACAAGTCTTTGGCTTTATGTGGGAATCGGAAGGTAAATCTGCCGATGACATTATTGCGGAAAAAGGCTTAAAGCAAGAAACCGACACAGGTGCAATTGAAGCGATCATTAAAGAAGTGCTTGCAGCCAATGAAAAAATGGTTGAAGAGTACAAGTCTGGTAAAGAAAAAGCCTTTAACGGTCTTGTTGGTCAAGTCATGAAAGCATCTAAGGGTAAAGCTAACCCTGCTCAAGTAAATGAATTAATGAAAAAACTGATTGGTTAAACTAATCTATTTTTTTAGAAAAACCCGCTTTAGAGCGGGTTTTTATCTATTTCAAAAACTCAATCAATCCAAAATAATTTTTAAACTAAAACCATTCTGATAGGTTATCCATGACAAATAAATTACTTATTACGACCTCTTTATTGTTAATAAACTCGACACTTTTTGCTCAAACGGTTCAAGTCCCAAAGAGTGAAGTAGCATCTATTTTTAAAGCTGCAAATTTCAAAAAAACAAAACATGGCTGGAAAGGTAACTGTGATACTGGTGAAATTATTTTTTATAAAGATTTAAATGGTGATGGTCATAAAGATGCGGTTATTCAAGATAGTAGCACTATGTGTTATGGCAATACGGGTGTTGGCTACTATATTGTTTCCCAGCAAAAAGATGGTCAATGGAAAAAATTATTTAGCGACTCTGGCATCCCCACCTTTTTGAAAACTAAAGGCAAAGATGGCTGGCCTGATATTGAAAATGGGGGGACAGGCTTCTGTTTTCCTATTTATCGATGGAATGGTAAGGAATACACCCTTAACCGTCGTGAATATGAAGGTAAAGCTTGTGAGTTATAAAAAGCAGACCCCATAAATTTAAAAGCCTCGATTTATCGGGGCTTTTTTATATCCGTCTAAAGCACTCTTCGACTAAAGAATGAGCTTTTTCCTAAAAATCACACTACCGTTATGCTAATTTAAATTAAAAATAGAAATCACTTATATTTTAAAAAGAGGGATAAATCATGTCTAAAAAGATTTTAATGTTGGTCGGTGACTATGCTGAAGATTATGAAACTATGGTCCCTTTTCAGTTCTTAACAGGTTTAGGTTATACCGTGCATGCTGTTTGTCCAAATAAAAAGAACGGAGACCATATTGCAACCGCTATTCATGATTTTGAAGGCGAACAAACTTATAGCGAAAAACGAGGCCACAACTTTGCAATTAACTATGATTTTGATGCCGTTAATACCGAAGACTATGTAGGCCTAGTCATTCCGGGTGGTCGTGCACCAGAATATTTACGTATGAATGATCGCGTTGTCGAAATTGTACGTGAGTTCGATCGAGTGAAAAAACCAATTGCAGCCTTATGCCATGGCGCTCAGTTACTCGCTGCAGCAGACATTTTAAAAGGCCGCCTCTGTTCTGCTTATCCAGCATGTGCTGTTGAAGTAAAACTCGCAGGTGGTCAATATGCAGATATTGCTGTAACTGATGCTGTTACAGATGGACATTTGGTGACAGCGCCAGCTTGGCCTGCACATCCAGCTTGGTTAGCTCAATTTGTGAAAGTTTTAGGCGCTAAAATTACTCTCTAAATTGACCTATTCATCCCAATTAAAATAAAGCCTGCTAATTAGATAGCAGGCTTTATTATTAAAATAGAAAACTAGATTTTTTATCTTGTAATTCCCAGCTTATTCCAAATCTCTGGTGTTAAAAACGTTGTCACCAATTTGTTTAAGTCGATATAGCGCAATGTGCCCTGCAACTGCTGTTTAACGGCTGGGTCTTTAACAATATCTTCACCAGCACTTTGACCTAACTGTTGGAAAGCTTCACCAACTGCCTTCACGCCTTCTGCCTTAATCACAGCTTTAGTTTGGGTAGAACATTGCTCCACAATTATCCGCTGTAAAACCTGAGCCAGTTTTTGGTCTAACTGGTCTTTTTGCTCAGGTGTTACATTACTAAATGCTTTTAAATCGGGATGAGCCGCTAAAGCTGTAAACGTCCATTGAAGCACCGTGGTTTTATCAGAAGCTGTTGTCGCTTTAACAAGACAATCACTGAGTTGATCGACCGTTGGACCAGCCATTGCAATTTGTGTTGTACCTAGTACAGCCGCCGCCACACATATTGAACGACTCAGATGTGAAAACTTATAGCGAGCAATAGCGTAAAGATGACGTGACATAGGTCTAGCTCCAATAAACAATCTGTTCTTTTTATCACAGAGTCACCAAAGTTACCTGTTATGACTCTGTAACTGTAAAATACTTACTTTACGACTGATTCAATACGATCAAGCTCCCACACCCCACCTGCGGCCAAGCCTTTGCACATACCCGTCCACATATCCTTAGTATGCACAAAACTCTTGCCATCCCAGACCCATTCTTCACTTGCCCAACAATCTCCAATACCTCGTCCCTTTTGAGAACTGCTGATCATACCGCTATCGAAATCTGAAGCGGACTCGGTCACAAACGTTGCCTTACCATTTAAAGACTCATCGAGTACCCAAGCTCCATACCCTTCGTTATAAGCCCCTCTCCAACACAATGTAGTCGCCAGAACTTTTTGATTGGTTAATTTATATAGGTCAATTTCTTGTGGTTCAGCTCCATCACTATTACCGCCATAAACGCCTTCACAAAAGCCGTCTTCTTTCGGATTCGGTTTAGCTGCCATCAGGCTACGGTATATTGTTTGGTACTGTTTATTTTTTGGCTGTAAAGTTAAGTAAGGTTTAGTTGCCGTTTTAATACGTTTTACAACTAGTTTTGGTTCAGGCATCAGCACTTGATTTTCATTGGCACTGCCCTTTTTGACTAAAGCACCAACGGTCCCAATACGCTTCTGAAAATCATCCATTTTTAATAACACAGCAGTCATACCAGCATCAGAAATTTTCCATTCATGTTGCGCATTTTTAAATACAATTTCAGTTTTCTGTTTAGACTGCTGCAGTACAGCATTGGCTTGTGAACTAGTTAATTTACCCATAATTGGCAGCTCAGTACCATCTACAGCCACAAGCCCTAAGTCTTTGCCATTGATATAAAAATGGATATTTTTAAGCTGATTTGCAGGCATGCTTTGTTCATAGTCAGACAAAGCAAACTCAACTTGCACAGGTTGTTTTGGCCCTGCTTTACGCGTTATTAAAATTGAAGCTGGATTATCACCATTGTCTTCATTTTGATAGCCAGCAGCCTTACAAGTACCCGTATTACTACAATAGATTTCCCACTCTTGATGAGAAAATGAAATGCCTTTAATATCTTGAGCAAAACTATAAGAACTTATTGCTGCTAAACAGCAAATTGAAAGTATATTTTTCATTTTTCCATATCTCTATAAATCTGTTTTTATTATGAAATTAAAAACAGTTTTCAATTTTGAACTACCTTATAGTTTAAAAGAATATGTTAGATTTATATAAGATTTTAAATTGATTACTTTCTAAAAATGAAAAAATTAAATTTTTTATTATGCACGGCATTGGTAAGTCTCACTTCAACTGCTTATGCAGAAGTAAAAAGCTTTACTCCTCTTTTTCCAAAGTTTGATAGCTCTGATGCAACCCGCAAAGCAGATAATCAGTTCTACAAGCTTGGAGAAGCAAATTTTTTAAACGGCGTTACAGTCCCTTTTTATGGCGTTACTGCACAAAACCCAATGGAGGATGGTTTACTTAAAGATTTTGAAAAATGCACACCTAAAAGCTGTAATTTTAATTTTAAACTCGATGCTCAACATGCCAAACAACTCAAGCTTCTTGCATTACCTGAAATAGGATTAGTACTGGTTCCACGTAACTGGCAAGATGTAGAAGCAAATGCAGGTGCGAATGGAACTGGTTTTGCTTTAGCAATGAGTCCAGATCAAAAACAAGCGATAGAGCTTTATGACTCTTCTTTTTGCGTTGGGTGTGGATTACCAAATGCAACGCTGTATTTTCCTGAACTTTTAAAAGAAAGTGTTGAAGATGATTTTGGCGGTTTTAAAGACCCTAAAAAACTCATTAACATCGTTCATCCCTCAAAAAAAGTGGCTTTTTTTAGTTATCAAATTCCACAAATGAACAATAAAACGCATGGTATTGCCAAATATTATGATGAGGACACGTTCAACTACAAAGAGATTCAAGTCACCTTAGATAAATCTCAGCAATCATTAGTTGGTCCTATTCTTAATTTTTATAATGCAACTCATTAAATATTTGTACCTATAAAAAAACCCGCTTTCGCGGGTTTTCATTTATTTATGCAATATTGATTCAAAAGCTTTTAAACGCTTGTAAATCGAAAGTAACTCAATAATGGTTTTCCATGAACTAATTAAATATTGGAATGATTCACGAACCTTATCAAATACACCACCAATTTGGTTAATTAAGCCTAACGTCATCTTCCCACTCGCAATTGCAGGGAATAAGACCACTAGACTATATAAAATGTCTAATTGCTTATACCAAGTTGCTACCAAGTTAAAGTAAGCATAATGAAAATAGAGACGGAAATAGTTTGTACGGACTCGACTGAAAAGCTCTTTTAAAGTAGCTGGTTTTGCACGGTCGACATGATCTTCACCATAAACCAATTCTTTACGATAAGCTGCTTCTACTTTTTGATTGTTAAATTGTAGACCAGGCAATTTAATACCAACAACCATTAATAAAATGGTACCAAAAGCAGCCCATACAATTGCAGCCCATACCAAAGAGTGGTTTAACTCACCAACAATTGGTAAAACAGGAACGTGTTTAGAGAGCTGAAATAAAATAGGTAAAAATGCAATTAAAATCATCACAGCTTTTACCAGTTCAACACCTAAGTCCTCCATAATAGTCGCAAAACGCATGGTGTCTTCTTGTACACGCTGCGAAGCACCTTCAATATGGCGAAGCTTTTCCCAATGTTCCGTGTAGTACTCATTCATTGCCGTACGCCAACGAAATACATAGTGACTTGTAAAAAAAGCATTAATGACAGCTAAGGTTACAGCGACCATTGCAATATAAAGAAAAACTAGAGTTTCACTGTATAGTGCAGAGAGATCTCCACCTCCATCAGAAAGCATTTTTTGAATTAAGTCCCAAAACGGTACATACCATGCATTAATGGCAACACTGACCTGAACACCAAACCAGATGTTAAATAGAATAAAAGCAGAACCCCAAATGGACCATCTTTGCCAAGGATTATTGGAAACAATTTTCCAAAAACCAGCAAACAATGCTGTAGAGACTAAAAACCAGACATAAAACCATAAGAAAGTTGGAGACCAAAAACGGCTAACACCAACAGGTAATTGAGCTTGATGATAGCCTTGAGCAAAGCCGATAAAAGTTCCCCAAGTGTTTCCACCTGTGTACCAGAGCACCATATTTAGTGCGATCCAAATAACCGCCGATATAAAAAAATATCGTGGTGACGGAAAAAATGATTTGAACATTGAGTGTTGTTATCCCTATATTTCTTCAAATTTGCAATGAAGAGAATACTAAAACCTAAACCTTAAAATTGTGAAGGGCAAAGTTTAGAGAATTGTCAGTTTTTCCCATTTCATTGAAGGATTTGATCGTTTTTTTGTAAATTCATCCTTTTTGCAATTTAATCCATTTAAATTGCTTTGTATATGACTCCCTTAAGAGCCATATACGGCTTTTATATCATAGCGATATCTGTGTTTAAATCTCTTCTTTACGAACAATATAGCCTTCGAGCTGCATAGCCTGAATTAAAGGTTCAAGATCTGGAGCACTTTTTAACTCGACATCAACACTGACCGCACTTTCTTTAGCACGGCTTGTTGCTGCAAAGCGTTCATGGCGCAGTTCATAAATATTACCGCCTTGCTCTGCAATAATCGCGGTTAAACGCGCTAAGGCACCTGGATTATCTGGTAATTCAACACGAATACGAACCATACGTCCTGTACGCGTTAAATGACGCTGTAATACGGAAACCATCACTCGTGTATCAATATTACCCCCAGATAAAACAACCCCGACTTTATGACCTAAAAATAGATCTGGTCGAGACATAATTGCAGCGATACCTGTCGCCCCTGCTCCTTCGCACACTGTTTTCTCAATGTTAAGTAACAGCGCAATCGCTTCTTCAATCATGTCTTCAGTGACAACAACAATGTCATCAACATATTCTTTAGCAACTTGAGTCGTCAGCTCACCCGGAGTTTTAACCGCAATACCTTCAGCTACGGTTGAACCTAATGAAACTGCGATTTGATAGTTACAAAGCAATTTCGCCATGCTTGGGTAAACCACCGACTGAACCCCGATGACCTTAATTTTAGGATTTATCGATTTTGCTGCAATCGCAATACCAGAAATGAGACCACCACCACCAATAGGGACTACCAATATATCCAAGTCAGGTACGGCACCTAGCATTTCAAGCGCAATGGTACCTTGACCTGCAATAATTTCAGCATCGTCAAAAGGATGAATAATGGTTAATGATTCTTCTTGAGCGACACGATGCATTTCAGCAGCAGCTTCAGAAAAGTCTTGTCCATGCAAAATTACACGTGCGCCGTATTCACGTACTCGTTGTACCTTTACATTGGGTGTCGATTTAGGCATGACAATAGTGGCTGTTACGCCTGTGCGCTGAGCATGATAAGCAACCCCTTGTGCATGGTTACCCGCTGAAGCAGCGATTACACCATGTTGCTTTTCTTGTTCAGATAAACTCAAAAGTTTATTCAATGCGCCTCTTTCTTTAAAAGAAGCCGTAAATTGTAGATTTTCAAATTTCAGCCACATTTCTGCCCCTAGGGTTTTAGAAATGGTTTCTGAAAAAACAAAAGGTGTTTTAACCACTAAACCATCTAAACGCTCTGCAGCGGCATGTATATCTTCTAATGTTGGAAACTCATGTTTTACCTGTTGCTGAATCATCTAATTAATCGGCCTCAATACGTTACAAATCAATTATTTTTTTGAAAATAGCATGAATTTCTCATATCTGTCATGAGTAGTTTTCAGCATAGCTCCACTATACAAAAATTTTTATCAGTACATACAAATCTTTTATTTTTCAACAAAAAAGCCCTTCTTGGGCTTTTATTTAATTTTCATATACTTGCTTATAATTTATTTTGACTGGGCACTTAAACCATCGGTAGAAAGATTCTGTTCAGCTATTTTTTCATCAATTGCAAACTGAATATCAGACAGTTTTGCATTTGCTGCATCTATACCGGCTCTCATGGTTGCTTCACGGCCTTTCACATCAAAAATATGGGCTTTTTCTCTTAAATCCGGTTGAATCACAACATCTGCATATTGAAGTTCTTCAGCAGCTAAACGCCCTTGCATAATATTAATATTCTGGTTAAAGAGCCCCCATACATTCGAGGTTTCCGTATAAATCGGTTGAGCCAAAATATCTACAGCAATAATGACATCAGCACCTAAATCACGAGCTACTTCAACAGGTACTGGACTGACTAAACCTCCATCTACATATTCAGATTTACCAATTTTAGTGGGTATAAACATGCTCGGAATTGAAGCAGATGCCCTTACAGCTTGCCCAGTATTGCCATAGTTAAATACGGTTTTTGTGCCATGCTTTAGCTCTGTTGCAACCACATACATCGGTATTTTCATTTTTTCGAGCGGCAAGTTATTTACTTGTTGGTTTACATAGTCTTCAACTTTTTTGCCATCAAAAAAACCTTTTAAACCGATACTAATGTCACGAACATCGGCCGCTTTCATTTTCAAAGCGGTATCGCGCAGTTCAGCAGGTGTTTTACCACTCGCATAAATTGCCCCAACAATACTGCCTGCACTAGTTCCAACAATAAAATCAGGACGAATACCATGCTGCTCTAAAACTTCAATCACGCCGATATGTGCATAACCTCGGGCTCCACCACTACCTAACACTAACGCAACAACTGGTTTTTTATGTTGTTTCTTGAGCTGGGCAAAAGGCTGATCAACAAAACGTGAGTATGCCTCTGCCGTTTGCGGTTTTAAGGCAGACAAGTGTGAGGTGGTCTGGCATCCAGCCAACACCATAGAAAGTCCGAGAACCCACAATTTAAGCTGTTTCATGGCCCATCTTTGCACTATGACGTTAATTTTCGAATTGCAATTTTAGTTGCTCGTTTTGTGAAAAGCTGTAGTGAATTTATTTAATTTGTCATGTTTAAATTTTATACTCAAGTGTTTTTATGCATCATAAAAAAAGCCCCTTATTTCTAAGGGGCTTTTTTGAAAATTACCAAATATCTGAATCGACTTTTTTCTTCAACTCTGGATATTTATTAATTTTAAATTCTGGTTCTTTAATACCTTGCTTTAATTGCTCACGGTAGTCTTTCAACAAAGTACGAGCCACAGGCGTTAAAAGTAAAATTGCGATTAAGTTAATAGTCGCCATGATACCCATAAACAAGTCAGCCATTGACCAAACGAGTGGCACACTACCAATTGCACCGAAGTACACCATCACCAATACAAAAATACGGAAGATGAACATAACTTTCGGGTTGTTATTAATGAACTGTACGTTACTTTCGGCATAAGCATAGTTACCTAATACAGCAGAATAGCAGAACAAGAATAATAGAACTGCTAGGAAGTCAGATCCCCAGTGTCCAACTTGAGTCTCTAATGCACGTTGAGTTAATTCAACACCAACAAAGCCTGCGTCTTGATATACACCAGAAACTAAAATAATGATTGCCGTACTTGTACATACAATAAATGTATCTACGAATACACCAAGCATTTGTACTAAACCTTGGTTTACAGGATGTTTTACATCAGACGCAGCAGCTGCGTTTGGTGCAGAACCCATACCTGCTTCGTTTGAGAACAAACCACGTTTAATACCTTGCATCATTGCCATTGATACGGCAGCACCAAAGAAACCACCTGCCGCAGCATTGAAATGGAAAGCTTCAGTTACAATGAGTTTTAACACATCAGGTAAAATTGCATAGTTGCTTAATGCAATATATAACGCTACAGATAGGTAAAGACCTGCTTTTAAAGGTACGAACATTTCTGCAAATTTAGCAATACGTTTAATACCACCAAAAATTGCCAACGCAACCATAACGACAAGCGCAAGACCAACCCAAGAGATTTCTAAATCAACGCCACCTAAATGAGCAATAAGATTGGCTTTGTCCCACCCCCATGCATGCGAAGATGCATTAGCAATCGCATTGATTTGTACTGAGTTAAATACAAAACCGTAAGTAAAGATTAATGCTAGTGCGAAAACCACACCAAAGGTTTTACTACGTAAACCTTGAGTAATATAGTAAGCCGGTCCACCACGGAATTGTTTGCTCTTGCTGTCTCGAACTTTAAATAGCTGAGCAAGTGTAGACTCAATAAAAGCCGAGCTCATACCAAGAACAGCTGTTACCCACATCCAGAACACTGCACCAGGACCACCAATTGCGATAGCGATTGCTACACCAGCAATGTTACCTACCCCAACACGGCTCGCAAGACCTGTTACAAATGCTTGGAAAGGTGTAAGGCCATGCTCATCTTCGCCTTCTGTACGACTACTTTTCATGACACGAATACTTTGCAAGAACATGCGAATTTGCACTGCACCTGTTAAGACCGTATAAAAAATACCGACAGCCAGCAAGAAAATAACTAGGAAATCCCATAAAGGGTCATTAAAAAATTTTACCCACGACATCAATGTCGCATTGAGTTGTTCATTCATACTCGGTCCGCTTACGTTCTTGCTAATGTGCTATTAGCACAAGCCAAAATACTGCAATAAACAAAAAAGCCCCTAGCAATAGGGACTTTTTCAGTACATTTAAGAAAAAACTTTTAATGTCAATTGATTAGCAATTATCGTCACAAGTTTAAGCAACATGGTGCCCAGCACTAATCCTTTGAAGGTCGCATGAGAGAAAGCATCCTTCAAATAAAATGAATTCATCGCATCACTGAACATAACCCCATTTGGGTGAACAGTATGCATCGACTCGGCTACAAACTTGGAAACTAACAAATGACCACCGCTAAATCAGCTCGCTTAATGATTCCCATCAATTAATCGAGTTACAAAAAATCTGGATTTAAGCCAATAAGCATATTTACATATACTTTTGAGCGAATGTCTAAACTGCATATAAATTTCAAAGACTGTAACAAGCGATCGCTATGACGCGACTATCTGAGCCCCTTTCTTTGCAATGAAAGAAGAGTGCATTGAGATGTGTACCAAGCTGTTGTATTTTTTGTGGCTTAGTCGTTGCGTGAGTTAAGTTCATTTTCATGGTTGCAATGGTAATCGCCAATCCTTGTTTCATGAACTGCTTGTTGATGAGCGGTAAACTCATGTAAAGCTCCTTATACCTCGTGTATTTCTCCACTTCTGCATAAAATCCTTTTTGTAAAAGTATTTTATTATGCAGCTACTACTTTTTCCTAACGTGAGTATGGAGAAATCATACTTGCGTAAAAAATCGGTATTATGCAGAAATTTAAACTTTTGTGTATGTTTTTCATTAAAATTTTATATAAAAATTGGTCGCATTTTATACAAAATCATCCGTTTTGTACTGTTTTTAAACATATTATACCTTTTTTCTAGTTGAATATTTTTCGCTCATCCACTGTTATACTTTTATTTTTATAACTGACGAAGTCACACTATTTTGTCTATTTGAATAGAAAGTGGCATATTCGAATTATCATTGATTAGACATTATGTCTAAACGAATCGACTCATCATACATGTAAGGATATCTCTTTTCTAATATTTTTTGCTTATAAATGCATCAATTTCAACATATGAAATTAGACTTCTATAAAGCAGTTAATATTGAAAGAAAAGATCAGGAGTACTCATGAATCTGGAACAAGTCCGCCTTGTTGACGAAGCTATTACCTCTCGACACTCTGTCCGTGCTTTTTTAAATACTCCAATTGAGTCCGAAGTCATTAAAGACATCTTAAAAGTCGCAAGTCGAGCACCTTCTGGGACCAATATTCAACCATGGAAAGTCTATGTAGTGACAGGGCAAAAACGTGATGAAATGGTAGAGCGCGTTTGTGCAGCACAAGTTGAGATTTCTAAAAATCCAGAACTTGCGGAACAATATAAAGAAACCTTTGCCTATTACCCTGAAAAATGGGTTTCACCCTTTATTGACCGTCGCCGCGAAAATGGTTGGGGACTTTATGGTCTACTAGAGATTAAAAAGGGTGAAAAAGAAAAAATGGCTGCACAGCAATTACGTAATTTCAAACTGTTTGATGCACCAGTCGGGATTTTCTTTACAGTCAATAAAGCAATGGGAATTGGTTCAAAAATGGATATCGCCATGATGATTCAAAATTTCATGGTCGCTGCTAAAGCACGTGGTTTAGATACATGTCCACAGGCAGCTTGGAATCATTTCCACCCGATAGTTCTAGATATTTTGGGCGCAGCAGATGATGAAGAGCTGGTATGTGCAGTTGCATTAGGTCATGCCGATCCTGCACACATTGTAAATACATTTATTACATCCAGAGAGCCTGTAGAGAACTTCGCAGTTTTTCTAGATTAAGAATTTCTGAAAACCCCTCTCTTAAAATTATGAGAGAGGTTTACTTTTTGCCTGTTGTGCTGCTTTTAAAACAACGATGAAACCACTTAAAGTAAATAACACCATCATCACACCCATATTGAGTGATGCAGACCAAATCAGGAAGTTAAGAAACACGCCACCTAAAAGGCCACAAGCAAATTGCATGCTTCCCATGATTGCACTGGCTGTTCCAGCGCGAGCACCTTGCTTTGACATGGCAAGGGCCATGGCATTTGGCCCTGTTAAACCAATTCCAGAAATCGCTAAAAATAACCCGATCATTACAAGCCATAAAGGTGCCGCAGGAATTAATCCAGCAATTAATACAATGCTTGCCCCTGTAACTTGTACCATTGAACCAGCTCTTAAACGTTTAGTGATTTCAACACGTGTTGTTAAGTGCTTGTTTAAAGATGACATCAACATAATGCCAAAAGCATTCAGTCCAAATACGTAAGCAAACTCTTGCTGATTTAGGCCATACTGGTCCATAAAAACGGCTGGAGCTGAACTGATATAGCAGAATAATGCAGCACCAGTTAAACACCCTGCGAACATAGGTAACCGGAAGCTCGCATCTTTGAAAATAGCACCATATAAGGTAGCCACTTGATATAAAGATAACTTGAGCCTTTTATCGATTGCCAAAGTTTCTTTAAAAAAGAAATGTACGCATAACCAGCAGATTGCTCCAACAATTGAAAGTGCAATGAAAATCGCTTGCCACGGAAACCAGATTAAAATCCAAGCTCCAATCATTGGTGCCAAAATAGGTGCTAAACCCATCACGATCATCATGCTAGAAAAAGCTTGTGCCGAACCTTGAACATCTAACCGATCACGTATAGCAGCACGAGCCATAACCACACCTACACAACCACCTAAAGCTTGTAAAATACGCGCTGCTATTAGACCCCATTCATTTGTAGCGAGCACGCAAAACAAGCTTGCAACTGCATAAAGCGCAAGCCCAAAATAAAGTGGTTTCTTTCTTCCAATACGGTCGCTTAAAGGCCCATATACCAATTGACCAATGGCTAAACCAAAAAAATAAGCAGGTAATGTGTTTGCTACCATTTGTGTACTTACGCCAAAATCATGAGCCATTTGAGGCAACGCTGGTAAGTACATATCAATGGATAATGGCCCTAAAGCCGTGAGTAAAGCGAGCAACATAATCCAGCCAATTGAATATTGACGCTGGGCTGTTTGTTCAGACATAACGATATTTCATTTTTCAATCATTTGCATACAGACAAGCTTACACTGTCTATCGTATGATTTGTGCAACATTGGTGTAGAAATACGCAAATCCTTTATCACTCAGGTTGATCAGCAAGGACTTCATTTGAAATCTTGGTTTAAACGCCTAAAAAGAGCGACTTATAACACATCATTTATGTATAACGTGCGGATGCTGATCGCCTTTTCAGGAACTGCATTCGTGCCTTATTTTCTAGGCCATCAATTAGCAACAATTCCCCTTACTTTAGGTGTGGTCGCAGCTGGTTTAAGTGACATTGATGATCGCTTTTCAGTGCGTATCATGAATTTGATTTACACCTATATTGGTTTCTTCATTACCGCAGCTTCCGTACAATTACTTTTCCCTTATCCAATGCTTTTTGCACTAGGACTAATCGCCTCTTGCATTGGCTGGATTTTACTTGGCTCATTAGGCCGCCGTTACGCAACAATCTCTTATGGATGTCTAGTTGTGTCGGTTTATACCATGCTCGGAGTCCATTTATTTGACCAGTGGTATATACAGCCAGCGCTTTTGGTCGCGGGTGCAGCATGGTACGGGCTTATTGCAACCATTAGCTTTTTATTATTTCCGGTTCGTCAGCTTCAAGACAAACTTGCGGCCTCTTATGCTTCATTAGGTGACTTTCTATTTGCTAAATCTAATTTATTTGATGTTGATATGACTCCTGCGAGTTATCAGCAGAGTATGATTGATCTTTCATTAGAAAATGGCAAATTGATAACGATTTTTAATGATCTTAAAACCGCCCTTTTAACCCGTTTAAAAGGAGACCGTGGACAAAAAGGTACTCGCCGTAGTTTACATTATTACTTTGTCGCACAAGATATTCATGAACGTGCAGACTCTGCCCACATCGACTATCAAAAGTTAGCGAAGATTTTTCAGCACAGTGATATTTTATTTAGATTTCAGCGTATTTTGGCGATTCAGGGTAAAGCTTGCCAAGAGCTAAATGAATGCATTTTACAGCGCAAACCATATATCCATAACAAACGCTTTAAGCAGAGTTTCGAGAACTTACGCTTATCTTTAGTAAAGTTAAGAAATGATCAACAGTATGATTTACTCTGGGTCAACGCACTTTTTGCCTTATACCGAAATTTGAAGTCTATCGACTCACAATTACTCAACTTAGAAACAGAGCAGCATATTCAGTCTGATAAAGTGAAACAGGCTGAAAACCAACTCAAAGATGATGATTTAAAGGGTTGGAATGATATTGTTATTCGAATTAAACAAAATCTAACACCTGAATCTGTGCTGTTTCGTCATGCCATTCGAGTATCGATTGTTCTGTTCATTGGATATGTATTTATTCAAACCACTCGAATCGAATATGGCTACTGGATTATGCTGACCGCACTATTTGTTAGCCAACCTAACTTTAACGCGACCAAACGTCGTTTACGTTTGCGTATAGTTGGCACATTAGTCGGCATTATTGTCGGTCTTAGTGTGGTGTTTCTAGTCCCTTCTGTGGAAGGGCAATTAGTCATGCTGATCTTAAGCGGCGTACTATTTTTCGAGTTACGTAGTAAGCAATATGCCCAAGCAACCGCTTTCATCACAATTTTGGCATTAATTAACTTCAACTTAGATGGCTCGGCAGTCGCTGCGGCTATTCCTAGATTTGTTGATACCTTAATTGGATGTGCATTGGCGTGGTTTGGTGTCACCTTCATTTGGCCTGACTGGAAATTCCGCCGCCTACCGCGCAGTATTCGACGCTCCTTACAAGCACAATGTAATTATTTAGCGGAAGTGGTAAAGCAATACCATGAAGGACATAACCATGCGCTTAATTATCGTATTGTTCGCCGTGCCGCCCATAATACCGATGCTGAGGTCGCTTCACTAATTTCAACTTTAGCCACTGAGCCAGATTTTGACCCTACCCGCAAGTCAGATATATTTGAATTTCTATGTCTCAATCATACATTTTTAAGTTATATCGCAGCACTTGGAGCACATCGAGAGAAGATTCAAGATCAAGCTGTTCTTAAAGTTCTAGATCAAGCATTAGACGATATACAAGGTGCGTTATTAAGAGACGAAATGCCTGACCTAACAGCACAAAACATGCTTAAAACAATACGTCAACGTTTAAGCCAAAATGATGAGGAAGACCAAAAGTCACTCATTATTTTACAGCAGTTATCACTGATGCTCAGTGTTTTAAATCGATTTAGTATGTTGAAACAACGACTAAGTCATGATCAAGATAATGATGCCAGCGAACTCGCATCATTATAAATTTGAGTCGGAATTTAGTATGAAATTGGCATAATATCCTTTCCTGACTTATGCCAATTAATGCTAAACTTAAAACAGTTTACAATTTGTTATTTGCACTATGACCGCGAAAACTTTATATGCTTATACGCTTCAGCCAGTTCCTTACGAGGTAACAGAAGCTGAACAACGTAATGCACAGCTTCTTATCTGGCGCAGCACCAATAAAATCAGCACAAAAATCTGGGCAATTATGGGTGTAATTTTAGCCCTTGCGATTTTAGGTCTTATTTTTATTAAGAACTACTCTACAGTGATTTGCTGGGTTGCCATTGTTGGTGTAGTACTTTATTACCTTGGCCGCACATATGGTTTGGAATGGTATGTTAAGCGTAAGATGAATGAGTTTCCTGTACAGGAAATTAAAGGCATTCGCTTAGGTGTACAACCTCACGGTATCGTAATGCGCCAGCAAATGGGCTTACAAGAAGGCGTTGGAACCATTGGATGGAAAAACATCTATGAATGGTACAACACCCCTGACTTTATTTTAGTTAACTTTAAAGTAAAAGATCCTAAGGGCCAAGAACAGCAAGGTGCGTATATCTTGCCTAAACGCATGGACTCTAAAAACTTTTCTTTCAATACAATTCGTAAGCATTTGAAAGAAACTGTAGGTGAACCAAAAACTTTATAAGTTCACCTCATTAAAAAGCCTCCTTTACAGGAGGTTTTTTATTATGCTAAAAATAAATGATAATGAAAATTAATATTATCTCCAAAATCCATACTATCTACTCAATCTTCGGCTATACTCCGTTACAAGATCTCCATCATATTCACATTTTTCGACCATGGTTAAAAAGTTTTTATTTCAAATTCATTGGTTTATGGGTATTAGTGCTGGCCTCATCTTATCAATTATGGGTGTTACAGGCGCAATTTATTCTTATGATCAACAAATTTTAAAATGGGTAAATACAGATAGTTATGTTGTACAAGCAGAAAGCTCACCTAAGCTTACCCCTGCTCAGCTTTATCAGCATTTCACAACAACCCAGCCTGAAATTAAAATTAATAGTATTACCATAGCCAAAGATCCTACCGCCTCATCTGTTGTAAACATTGAAAAAGAAGGCGAACGACGTGGCTACAATATGATGGTGAACCCTTATACAGCACAGGTATTGCCTGATGTTAAAGGCCGCGAGTTACTTTTATTAATACAACAAATTCACCGTAACTTAACTGCTGGAGAGTTCGGTAAACAAATTACTGGTGCTTGTGCCCTCATGCTCATTTATTTTGTCTTGAGCGGATTATATTTACGTTGGCCTAAGAAACACTCTGCACGTCAATGGCTTGCTGTTAAACCCAAACTTAAAGGTCGAAATTTTATTTGGGATTTACACGCTGTCGTAGGCACATGGGTTATTGTTTTTTATCTTCTTTTTGCGTGTACAGGTTTATATTGGTCGTATGACTGGTGGCGTAGCGGTATGTTCAAAATACTAGGTGTAGAACAACCTAAAATGCAAGGACATGACGGAGCTGGACGTAATAAAGACAAATCTTCTGAAGCTAAATTAGATAGCGCTCAGTTGATTACTGCCCTCAACCAAACTTGGAGCGGCTTTAACAATAAAATCGGACGTGACTATTCAACTTTAACAGTGAATTTACCGAAAAAAGATGATGGAAAATTAGAATTAACTTTTGTTGATGCAACACCACAACATGAACGTGCGCGTAACCAAGCTGTCTATAACTATAAAACTGCCCATATTGAAAAGATGGAGCTTTATGAAGATAAAAAGCTTAATCAAAAAATCATGAGTAGCATGTTACCCGTACACCGTGGCAGCTTCTTTGGACCAGTTTATCAATTTGTAGCAATGCTTGCGTCTTTAGCGATGCCTTTATTCTTTGTTACCGGATGGATGCTTTACCTAAAACGTCGTAAACAGAAAAAACTAACACAAGCTGCTCGCCAATCTTTAGCTGGTCACTACATTGATCAAAATGCTAAACCTTGGTTAATTACTTATGCCACCCAAACAGGAGTTGCAGAGCAACTCGCATGGAGTACCGCAACTAGCTTACAAGAAGCACATCAACCTGTTCAGGTTAAATCTATACAACAGTTAACTGAAGCGGATTTACAACAGCATCAACAAATTCTTTTTGTGATCAGTACTTATGGTACTGGAGAGGCACCAGATTTAGCTTCGAGTTTTGCTAAAAAGCTATTAAAAACGCAATTAGAGCTCAAACATCTCAGATATGCTGTGTTAGCTTTAGGCTCGAAAGAATACCCAGATACTTATTGTAGTTTTGGTCACACTGTAGATGCATGGCTTAAAAACAATGGAGCTGAAGCCTACTTTGATATGATTGAAGTCGATAATGCAAATCCAGCACATATTCAAAACTGGAATCAAGCTCTTACAAAAGCAACTAAACTAGATTTGCATGCTGTTAATCTTGAAAAAGTATTTGACACTTGGACATTACAACAACGTGATTTACTCAACCCAAATAGTCTAGGGCAACCCGCTTACAATATTGAACTTACTGCCAATCATGAAGCTGTATGGCAAGCGGGAGATATTGCTGAAATACAACCAGGTAATAGTCCTGAACGTATTAATGAGTTTTTACAACACCACCATATTCTTAGAAATGCAGTGGTAGACTCGCTACAAATTTCTATTGAAAAGGCGCTTTGGAATAAAGATTTAACGGGTGAAATTGAACCGTTTGCGAATCTGGACCACTTATTAGAACAGCTCCCTACCCTACCAACGCGGGAATATTCAATTGCTAGCATCCCTTCTCAGCAAGCGCTTCGTTTGGTTGTTCGCCAGCAATCCGATGAATCTGGTCATTTAGGGTTAGGATCTGGCTGGCTGACTCAATACACAGAAATTAATCAGAGTATTGCATTACGTATTCGCACCAATGAATCTTTTCACTTGATCGATGATAATCGCCCAATTATCTGTATCGGCAATGGAACGGGAATCGCAGGTTTAATGAGTTTACTTCATACCCGAACTCGTCATAACTATACTGAAAACTGGCTTATTTTTGGTGAACGCCAACGAACTCATGATTTCTTCTATGCATCAACTATTGAAGCTTGGCAAACAATGGGAATGTTAAAGCGACTTGATTTGGCATTCTCACGTGATCAAGAGCAACGTATATATGTTCAAGATCTAATAAGAGAAAATGCAGCGGAATTGGTCAAATGGATTGAGCACGGTGCAGTTCTTTATATTTGTGGAAGTATTGAAGGTATGGCTAGCGGAGTAGATCAAGCGCTTATTGATATTTTAGGTGAAGAACAAGTCGATGAGCTAAGACAGCAAGGCCGTTATCGCCGCGATGTTTATTAAATTTCAATAAATAATAAAGCCGAGTAATAGCTAAAATGCTTTACTCGGCTTTTTATTGCAATCAGCATTGAATTAGTAATGATTTTGCATACACTGTCTGCAATTTAAATTGCAACTTTAAACACAATGCAAGTCAGTAAGTGGATTCGGATTTTCTTAGCTATCATTGGTTCGATTTTATTTTTGGACGGCTTATTTCTAGCTTTTCTAAATAAAATTCATGTAGGCACAATTGTTCCTTTAATCTTAGGGGCATTTTTCTGTCTCTATGCACTATTTTATTATCATCTGGAACGTTTTTTCTTTTATCACTATCGCCTGCATTCAGTTTGGCGTTTTGGATGGCTATGTTTTTGGATCTGGCTAATAGGCTTAGGCTATTTTTTTAATTTTATTAAAGAAAATAAAGATACAGGTCAAAATATTCCCGCTGTGAAGGCAATTATTGTTTTAGGTAGCGGTGTCGAAAATGGTCAACCTTCTGCCATTCTTGCAAAACGCCTTGATACAGCAGCCCCTGTTGCCCTTTCACAACCTCAAGCAAAAGTTGTTTTAACAGGTGGTTTAGACTTTTCAGAGAAAGAACCCGAAGCATTAGTCATGTCTCATTACTTGGAACAACGTTTTCATATAGCAAAAGACCGAATGATTCTTGAAGACAAAAGCACAAGTACTGAACTTAACCTTAGAAACAGCAAACCACTACTTGAGCAAGCTCATATTAGTATTGATCAACCTATTGCGATTGTTACAAGTGACTTCCATACCCCACGAGCTGCAGCTATTGCAAAGAAACAAGGCTATACCCAGGTTTATACAGTTGCTGCTGAAACTCCTTTGGTCACACGCTATAACGCTTGGCTACGTGAATACTTTGCGTATGCGAGTGGCTGGATTCTAAACGAGTATTAATATTAGTTCAGAAAGCTGCTATAGCTTTACGGCATGGCAGCTTTAGTTAAACCAGATAGTAATCATAATTTAAAGTAATAAAATCTGAACTTAAAAAATTAAGCATAGAAAGGATAGGTTTTGACTAACAATAGAAGAGATAAAATAGATAGATAAGAAATAGGAATAGCAGAAACGCCAAAAACACTAAATAAATTAGCGCATATTTTTTAAAACTTAAAAATTATGGTGGGCGCTGACGGGATCGAACCGCCGACATTCTGCTTGTAAGGCAGACGCTCTACCAACTGAGCTAAGCGCCCTGATTGAAAAAGACAACAAACGCAGTCTTTATACATTACATCCTCTAGATCAGGGAATCAAGAGAATGGCGCAGCGGACGGGGCTCGAACCCGCGACCCCCGGCGTGACAGGCCGGTATTCTAACCAACTGAACTACCGCTGCACTTGCAATACTTTAAAAATAAAGCATGGTCACAAATTATGGTGGGCGCTGACGGGATCGAACCGCCGACATTCTGCTTGTAAGGCAGACGCTCTACCAACTGAGCTAAGCGCCCTGCAAAAGCGTTTTATAAAAGTGGCGCAGCGGACGGGGCTCGAACCCGCGACCCCCGGCGTGACAGGCCGGTATTCTAACCAACTGAACTACCGCTGCACTTTCACAATATCGCAATTGTGGGGTAAACGATGTTAAGTCTTAAGTGGCGCAGCGGACGGGGCTCGAACCCGCGACCCCCGGCGTGACAGGCCGGTATTCTAACCAACTGAACTACCGCTGCACTTGAGAGCTTAACGTAAAGGCTTGGTGGGCGCTGACGGGATCGAACCGCCGACATTCTGCTTGTAAGGCAGACGCTCTACCAACTGAGCTAAGCGCCCTTAACGTCTTCATCGTTTGTGAGGTGCATTATAGAGAATCTTTAACAGGTGTCAAACGCTTTTCGACAACTTTTCAAAAAAATGCGAATGAATGATTAAAAATAAGTCATTATTAAGTAAAAAACAATTTTTTGTATTTTATTTAAGCACTTATTTTAATATTTTGATCATTCGATGAATAAAACAAGAATGTTTAAAAACAGAATTTAGGTTAAAGATTGTTCAGACAAATAAACAAGAGCATCTTCAGGGACTAAATCAAACAATTCAATGATTTCATCATTACGCATTCGAATACATCCATGTGACATTGGAACACCCATCGGTTCTTTATCAGGTGTACCATGAATATAGATATAACGTTGCATAGTGTCGTGGCCTTCCCCTTTGTTAAAGCCTTCTTCTAAACCATCTAACCAAAGAATGCGTGACAATATCCAATCTCGTTCTGGAAATTGTGTAGCGAGTTCACTGCTATAGACTTCGCCTGTTGGCTTACGTGCAATAAAAACTGCATTTTTAGGTGACTGCATACCAAATTTCTGGGCAACACGATGCCATCCACGTGGAGTTTTGCCGGTATTTTCTTGTTCCCCTATTCCATTCTTACCCGTAGAAACCATGTAAAATTTATTATGTTTAGGGAGGCTTAAAGTTTGGTTTGCTAAATCGATAAGAATATCTGCATCTTCAAGTTTAAATTGGGACATGGAATTTCTTCTCTTATATAAACTCAACTCTATTTTGAGCTTTAATGAAAAATTATGGGAAAGCTTGTCTTGCACCGAAATTAAAAGATTATCAATCTTCTTTTATCTACGCGCAGTTTCACTGCTTGTCTTGCGCCAAAATTAAAAGATTATCAATCTTTTAATTTTGGCTCAGGGCGTAGCCATAACCAAATTGCAACAACAAGCATGGTAGTATCAGTGAAAACTTTCACCCAAAATGGCGCAGAGGTAAAAAGCATTAAAATACCGCTTGCGGTCATCATAATGCTTGCAATCCATTTCGCCTTACGTGGTACCGTACCATTGGCTCGCCAGTCACGTAGGGTTGGTCCATATTTTGGATGATTTAATAACCATGCATCCATCTGAGGCCATCCTTTTGAGGCAGCCCAAGCAGCCAGAATAAGAAACACTGTTGTCGGCATGCCTGGTAAAATTGCTCCAATAATACCAAGCGTGATAAAAATCACGACCAGAGTTCGCCAAAACAATGTTCGCATATATAAACCTTAAGCTATTGTTGATCGTAGTATAAAGTGTTTTTCTGGTATTGTTTTGTTGATCGACCATGAAATTGGGATGAATTATTTCGAGTACTAAACGTATGAATATTGCCTCAGTTAAAACATCCTATTATGAGCCATGGCTACAGTTCAACCATCCAATGGTAAGACAATTAGCCTTTACTATTGCTAGTCCCAATTTACTTTGTCATCTTCCTCAAAGTCTTTCTATTCAGCATAACTTTCAATTACACCCTGATCAGATTTGGGAACAACATTTTCAGAACTATTTACCACGTTTAAAACAACTCGATGAAACACCAGAACCTTTACTTCAGTTTATGTCTCGGCTTAAAAGCACACGCTTAGGTTTACGTTTTGAAAATTTACTTTGGTTTTGGTTACAGGAAGATCAATATCATTCTTATCAGTTATTAGGCCATAGTATTCAAAAAATTGAGGGCGCAAAAACTTTAGGGGAGCTCGATTTTTTAGTTTTAAATAAAGAAACTCAACAAGTTGAACATTGGGAAGTTGCCCTAAAATATTACTTGGGTGAAGGTCAATTAAATTTAGAACAGTGGATTGGCCTAAACAGAGAAGATACTTTGAGTAAAAAGCTTTATCACTTTACCGATAAGCAGTTTCAGTTTTCAGAAGCTTTAGGTTTTAAAGTTCAACAGCGTTTTGCTGTACTAAAAGGTCAGCTCTACCTTCCCTTAAATTCAGCTCAAGACCAATCGATTCCGGACTGGGTAAATTCAACCCGTCGTCTCGGATTTTGGGGAACAGTGATTCCTAACTCTAATTTTTATCGTCTAGAGAGACATGAATGGCTTTGCCCTAATAAACAAGCAAGCTCAAACACTGCTTATTGGTGGACTGACGGTTTATATTATAGAAACACTGAGAACACTCAGTTTTATATGTTTAGACATCCTCCGCTCTTAAGCTTAGGACTCGACAGCGATGAAAAAATGCCGCTTTACAAGTAGGTATGAGCTTATAGAAACAATTTATAACGTTTTTACTATTAAATAGTCATGTTTCTTTTTGCGTTTGTTTTTTAATCTAAATTTACTTCATTATTAAATTTAAACGGAGAAAATGATGAAAAAAGTTTTAGTCGCGTCTGTAATGATTGCATTTGTATTAACTGGCTGTAATACGTTCAAGGGTTTTGGTAAAGATGTCTCTAAAGCTGGTGATGCTGTAAGTAATACCGCACAAAAAACTGAGAATAAAATGTAAGTTATGCACAGCTTCGGAAAACCTTATCACTTCGATAAGGTTTTTTTATTTTTAAATACCCAACCTTCAGAGATTCGCCTATTATATCGGACTATATTTCACCTACTCATCATGTAGTTTCCGGTATGAACCACTCAGACACTCTCTCGCTTAGTTTAGAACTTTTACAACAGCCTTCTGTTACTCCTATTGATCATACTTGCCAAACGATTATGGCTGACCGCTTAGCTAAAGCTGGTTTTCACATTGAACCTATGCGCTTTGGAGATGTCGATAATTTATGGGCTCGACGCGGCACTGAAGGGCCTGTGTTTTGTTTTGCAGGACATACCGATGTTGTTCCAACAGGCCGTTTAGAAGCATGGAATTCAGACCCATTTGCACCAGAAATTCGTGATGGTAAACTCTATGGTCGTGGTTCAGCTGATATGAAAACTGCGTTGGCAGCTATGGTGGTCGCATCTGAACGCTTTGTAGCAAAGCATCCAAATCATAAAGGCTCAATTGCTTTTTTAATTACTTCAGATGAAGAAGGCCCTGCTGTTAACGGTACAGTTAAAGTTATTGAAACACTTGAAGAGCGTAATGAAAAAATTACATGGTGTTTGGTTGGTGAGCCATCAAGTACAAGTAAATTAGGTGATATTGTTAAAAATGGCCGTCGTGGTTCTTTAAATGGCGTACTACATGTTCGCGGTAAGCAAGGTCACGTGGCGTATCCTCATTTAGCTCGCAATCCAATTCATGAAGCTTCGGCTGCCCTAGCACAGTTATGCCAAACTGTTTGGGACAATGGAAATGAATATTTTCCTGCAACTTCATTCCAAATTTCGAATATTCATTCAGGTACTGGTGCAACTAACGTCATTCCAGGTACTTTAGAAGTTACTTTTAACTTCCGTTACTCAACAGAAGTTACAGCTGAACAGCTTAAACAGCGTGTACATGAAATTTTAGATAAGCATGGTTTGCAATATGAGATTGACTGGAACTTATCTGGTTTGCCATTTTTGACTCCAGTAGGTGAATTAGTTAATGCTGCTCAAACTGCTATTCTAAATGTAACTGGCACTAAAACTGAGCTATCAACTAGTGGCGGTACATCTGACGGTCGTTTCATTGCGCCAACAGGTGCACAAGTTTTAGAACTCGGTGTTCTAAATGCAACTATCCATCAAATTAATGAACATGTGGATGTACACGATCTTGATCCTTTAACTGATATTTATGAGCAAATTTTAGAAAACTTACTTGCTTAAAATATTGAAAATCACTGACTAGATAAAAAGCATCCTCTTTAGGGTGCTTTTTATTATTTTAAACTGTGAGTACGTTGTTTAAAAATCTTAAAATAAGATTCTTATTTATTAACCTGAATAATTTATTTTCATAATCTTTATAGAACTTCTTTTGAGTTCTTATCTATCCATTTCAATATAGTAGGCCAAACTTCCCTAGCAGCATTTTGGCTTAAAACAATTCGGCTATGGGAATAATTTTCCAAGTTATTATTAGAGTAACCAAATTCACGAAATACGTTATCTTGATTTTCAAAAGCTTTTAAATATTTATAACATCCTTTAACTGGTGCAATAAATTTATCGCCAGTTCCGCTAATAGAATATATTGGGACTCTAATAGAGCTCATATGTTTTTTATAATCAATATTTTTAAATTCACTCATAAAATTTTGCTTTAAATTCCAGTTAAACCAAGGTCGCATGGTGTAGTAGCTTTCATTTACTCGTCCTAATTTAAATTTATTAGCTGGTATCTGGCCTAGACCTTTAACAATGAGTTTTGCAGAAAAGAGTTTAATAAAATCAAAAGAGTTATTTACTGCTCCAAATGCTTGGCAAGCTATAAAAGTAATACTTTGGATATCCTTTAAATATTCTGGATAATTAATCAAGAACATTGTTAAGCATAAACCTCCGCCACTGTGGGTCACACAGTGTAAAGAGGCGATATTAAAATGATGATAAATATAATGAAATGCAGTCTTATATTCATACAAAGCAACAGTTTCAAAATTAAATGGTATATCTGTTTTTGGGCTTGTGCCGTGCCCTCGCCATTCTAAAATAAAACAGATATATCCATGATTTGCCAAGTAATCTGCGATACCCATACAAACAGTCTTGTCTGAAAAAGCACCATGAGATAAGAAAATTGCTTCTTTTTTTATCAGGGTATTCTCGCTTTTAGCAACTTCCCATAAAGCAAACTCGCCATGGTCATCTGTTTTTAAAATATGCAGCTCTTTATGAATTGACATTTATTTTCTACTGTTGCAAAGATTTTATTCTAGATTGACTTAATAATGCCTGAATAAGTGGAGTATAAAACTCACCTTCATTAATAAGTTTAATATATTCATCCTTATGCTCTACCCAACCTTCTTCGGCTAATGCATCCCAAATAGGCTTATAATCGAGTTTAATATCACTATTAAAAATTTTCTCGTACTTTTTGGTGTTAATTTTCATCTCCTGTAATGCTTGAAATATCCAAATTAACTTTACGTCTTCAGGATCATGAACAAACATACGTTCAACAGGAAGTTTATTTAAAGATATTGCATTGTAGTATTCAGTTAGGTTTCGATGATTCATTGCTGAAACAGAGTTGATGCTTGATGAGTTAGGTTGCAATCTCATATTAACTGCTGCATAACCCAATCCACTCATTGTGGTCATTTTACTTTGTCCATTGGCATCTAAGCAGTCTCTAAGGTTATCTTCATATAAATATTTCTCTGAAATTAATTGGTTATTATCTTCTTTCTCCCAATCATATACTGTTTTTTGTTTATAGCCTTTGCTTATTAAGAACTGTTTGGCAATGTTATACATTTCAATTTTCTTCTCAATAGAGGGCGTATTTTGCTTTTGTTTTGTCGCAAAGTCAGAACGACCAGCAATATTAAGCTCATAGTGTGTAATATGTTTTATTCCTGATTGAACAATACTTGCCAAGTCTCCTAGCATTGCCTCAACTGTTTGATTTGGCCAACCATAGATCAAATCGACGTTACAAGATAAAGAGTACTTATGGAATAATTCAATTGCATCAAAAACCTGCTTTCTCGTTTGTTTTCGACCGCTTGTAGCGATTAACTCATCATTAACCTGTTGTACTCCCATACTGACACGGTTAAAACCTGCATCTTTAATTGCTCTTATTTTATCTTCATTAAAAAGTTGAGGGATACCTTCTAATGTCATTTCTATAGGGCTAGATATACCAGCATCGGGAAAAAGAGAAGATACAACCTTAGTCAGTTTCATATAATCATTAGGCTGAAGTAAATTAGGTGTACCTCCTCCTACATACAAACTTTCAAGCTTAGCTCCTTGATAAAATTCTTTATATAAGTGGGCTTCCCTACTTAAAAAATCCAGATAAAAGTCCATTTCCCGCTTACCTTTATAGTCTTGTGTTGGGAAAAGACAAAATCCACAATGAGGTGGATCAGTAGGAATACAATATGGAATTCCTAAATATAAATTTATAGACTTATATTGAGCATCTGTATTTAATAAAAAGTAATTATTTTCTTCTTCCTTTAAATCTGTTTTCCACATTTTAGGTGAAGGATGAGTATGCAGAACTTTATTTGATAAATGTCTTACTTTATTTTTTTGGATGAAATTTTTAATTGAAGCAATATCCATAGTCACTATATTTGTCATTATATATCAATAAATATATTGT
>NZ_JBIUCP010000040.1:0-40240 GCF_044538765.1 Acinetobacter sp. ABJ-A23_2 | reverse complement strand
CTGATGTCACGGTGTGATTGTTGCAAAGACGTGTAACGCAATAAGCTGTCGTAGTTCATCTCCATATTAGATACGCCACGTACATAGTAGGCATAATCTACATTTGGATGCTGAGGATTTAAACGAAGCCAGTAAAACATTAGGAATTTGTTCACATATGGCGAGTCCGGCACAAATCATTCGACATAAATTTCTCAATACATTCTTTTCACGCCATTCTCTCTGGTTCTTGTGTATTTTTACTGCACTCAGTATCACGTGGTTTAGAACCGTATACACCCCTCATAGTATCTATTATTTTATTTCAGACACACTACTCAATGGTTTATGGGTAGTCACTAGTGCATTGAGCCTATTGGGTTTATATGACGTCTTACAAAATAGACACTCTATCTTAAGAAATTACCCAATTATGGGCCATTTCCGTTTTTTATTTGAAGATATACGTCCTGAAATTCGCCAATACTTTATTGAAGCCGATCAAGATGCCCTACCTTTCTCGCGTATGCAAAGAAGCTTAGTTTATCAACGCGCTAAAAATGAAAATGCGGATAAACCTTTTGGCTCAATCATTGATGTATACCAACAAGATTATCGTTTTATTGTGCACTCAATTAGTCCATGCCCACCGGCAGATCCTAAGAGTTTTCGTATTCAAATTGGTAATGCACAATGCCTTCAACCCTATAGTGCATCCATTATGAATATTTCTGCCATGAGCTTTGGTAGTTTAAGTGCGAATGCAATACGTGCATTGAACAAAGGAGCGCAATTAGGTGGTTTCTATCACGACACTGGTGAAGGTAGTCTCAGCCCTTATCATTTAGAAAATGGCGGTGATATTGTTTGGCAAATTGCCAGTGGTTATTTTGGTTGTCGAACTTTAGATGGGAAATTTGACGAACAAAAGTTTGCTAAACAGTCTCAATTGCCACAAATTAAAATGATTGAGTTGAAACTTTCACAAGGTGCTAAACCTGGTCATGGCGGCATTTTACCTAAACATAAAATTACCGCAGAAATTGCCGAAATTCGTGGCGTTTCACGTGACCATGACTGTATTTCACCAGCAAAACACTCTAGCTTTTCAACACCAATTGAAATGATGCATTTCTTACAGAAATTGCGCACATTATCTGGTGGTAAACCAGTTGGTTTTAAACTATGTATTGGGCAACCTTGGCAATTTATGAGCATTGTAAAAGCGATGCTTGAAACAAAAATTGTTCCGGATTTTATTGTGGTAGATGGCTCTGAAGGTGGTACTGGTGCAGCACCAATTGAGTTTAGTGACTATATTGGCACCCCATTACGTGAAGGCTTACGTTTTGTACATAACACGCTTGTAGGTGCAGGACTAAGAGACCAAGTTAAAATTGGTGCAAGTGGCAAAATTATTAGCGCATTTGATATTGCCAGTACTTTTGCATTAGGTGCAGATTGGGTTAACTCAGCACGTGGTTTTATGTTTGCTGTGGGTTGTATTCAAGCGCAAAGTTGTCATACCAACCAATGTCCTGTAGGTGTAGCAACTCAAGATAAAGACCGTCAAAAAGCACTACATGTACCTACTAAAGCAGAGCGCGTATTTAATTTCCATAAAAATACATTACATGCCTTATCAGAAATGATTGCTGCTGCTGGTTTACGCCATCCTTCAGATATTAAAGCTCATCATTTGGCTCAGCGTGTAAATGACCGTGAAATCAAGAACTATGCTCAATTGCATTTCTTCTTGAAAGAAGGAGAACTTTTACAATCTGAACTAAAAAATGATGATGATAATTTCTATTACCGTATGTGGAATATGGCCGATGCCAATCATTTTTAATTTAAATTAGATTGATTATTTGGGCATCATCTTTATTGTGATGCCCTTCTATTTTCTAACTTATTATGTGATTTTTATTTAAATAAAATTCTGTTATTAATTTGTCTTTGCTATATTTTTCACCTACTATAAAAGTATAAATAATATACACACTTTAATTTTATTAAATAAATATCCTCAAATTGTTATAACAAGAAGGTGTTCACTCATGTTAAAAAAAACATTCATTCCCACTTTTATTGCTCTTGCTGTTGGTTTAAGTAGCTATGCAGCCGCTT
Organism: Acinetobacter sp. ABJ-A23_2; assembly: GCF_044538765.1. Taxonomy (NCBI): domain Bacteria; kingdom Pseudomonadati; phylum Pseudomonadota; class Gammaproteobacteria; order Moraxellales; family Moraxellaceae; genus Acinetobacter; species Acinetobacter sp. ABJ-A23_2. The sequence continues at coordinate 38,131 of NZ_JBIUCP010000040.1, read as the reverse complement.
GTACACGTGCGGTATATTTAGGCAATGACCAACATGTTATTACAGCCCGCTCAATGGACTGGAAGGTTGATACAGGCACAAATTTATGGATTTTGCCGAGTGGTGTTGCTCGTGATGGGAGTGCAGGACCAAATTCAATAAAATGGACGTCTAAATATGGCAGCGTTATTGCTACAGGTTATGAAGTTGCTACAACCGATGGAATGAATGAGGCTGGTTTGGTCGCTAATGTCTTATGGTTAGTCGAATCCCAATATCCAGATGTAAAAAAATCTAATAAACCATTATTAAGCATCGCAGCTTGGGCACAGTATGTACTCGATAATTTTGCAACCGTTGACGAAGCCGTTAAAGCTCTAGAGAAAGAGCCCTATACAATCGTGACAGATAGCGTTCCGGGCGAATCAAGGCTCACAACACTCCATTTATCTATTTCCGATAAAACAGGCGATAGTGCAATCATTGAATATATTGGCGGAAAACAAGTGATTCATCACAGCCGAAGTTATCAAATTATGACTAATTCCCCTACATTTGATAAACAGCTCGCACTTGCTGAATATTGGAAACAAATCGGCGGTACCGTTATGCTTCCGGGTACTAACCGTGCTTCTGACCGTTTTGCACGAGCATCATTTTATATTAATGCAATTCCAAAAACTGATGATATGAAACAAGCTCAGGCTTCTGTATTTAGTGTTATTCGGAATGCCTCTGTTCCATATGGATTAAATACACAAGAAGAGCCTAATATTTCATCGACTCGCTGGAGAACTGTTGCAGACCATAAACAGATGCTTTATTTTTTTGAATCAGCCTTATCACCAAATGTATTTTGGGTCGACTTGAAGAAAATAAATTTTAAAGATGGTAAAACGCGTAGACTGGATCTCGGTCCCGAGCAAAGCCATATCTATGCTGGAGATGCGACTTCTGACTTTAAAATTGCAAAACCATTTACTTTTTTAAGCCCCAAAACTCTTTAATGAAGGGTAAAATTTATCATCTCTAAGATAAATAATATTAAACGTGCTTTCTTGGAATTACATTATGAAAAAAGCCCTATTTTTATTAGGTACTTGTTTACTTACAGCAGCTTGTAGTACGACTTCGTATAAGTCTAATACCACGACAACAACATCTGAGGTAAAGACAGCGGGTCAGCTTAATTGCTTACCTACAGAACTTTGTCCAAGCTTACTCGTTAAATGGAATGAGCAACAGAAAAACCAAGTCCGTGTAGATGTACATTTAAGTAGTAGTTATAACTTCTATGATATTAATTCATTAGTATTTGATATTGATGGGAAACAATTCAGTTATAAACCAGCTCAAGCTACTGAGAAAACAAATGTCAGTCGCCTTGTTCCTAAGCACTCGACGACATACTTTATTATTCCAAGTCAATTCTTACAGGAATTTAAAAACGCGAAAAATATTAATGTATTAGTTAAAACTGATAAAGGTATTATTGAGCGAAATATGTATTCACCGCAAAAGCAATCTTCAGTATATAAAAATTTCGTAGAACTTTATCAAAGCTTAAAATAATCATCTGATTTAATTAACTGATGCACTCAATCTATTGACTAGAGTGAGTGCATTAATCTTTTAATAATAAAAATGTTTCGGCTTAGCATGTAAAAAGGCTGGAATCAAACCAGTTAAAGCCGCACGAATATCTGCACGTTCATTAATTAATTGGTGAGACCCCTCTTCAAGCATTAATAATGTTTGAAGTCTAAATTTACGGCGAATAAACTCAATGTTATAACGCCAGTCTACCGTTTGATCTAACGCTCCTTGAGCCAACCAGACAGGAATACGGCAAGCTGGTCGTTCTTCCATTTCCTGCATCCATTTTGACATTGCCAAAATCCAGTCCATACCCATCATGCGTGGCTGTAACGGATCTTTTAAACGGATAAATCTTAAAAATTCAGGGTTATGGTTATTGCGTCGAAAGTGTCTAGGAACCTGACGCTTTATGCGGCGAATAATGCCGAGTCCTACTGGATTATGCCACCATGCAGTTTTAGCAGGTCGAATTAATGGAGAAAGCAATAAAACTCTATCAACAATTGGGTCTTGTCTTTTTTCTGCATACTCAAGCAGGTGGTGCATCCAAATTGCCCCCCCCGTACTTTGACCTATACCAACCCAAGGTTTAGGTAATTGATCTGCATGTTTTACATACCGATAAACAGCCATTAGAACTTGCTGGTAATGATCAAAATTTTGAATACTTGCTGGTGAACCATTGCTCAAACCATGACCAGGTAAATCATAGGTAATTACACTAAAGCCTTGTTCAAGTATTTCACGAATGATGGGTTGATATATCCCGCTATGTTCAAGATAACCATGTAACAAACATACAGTTCCCTGTACTTTATCTACTTTAGGCTTAAAAACTTGGACATGTAAACGAAATAAAGGCATTTGAACATAGCCTTGCCAATGGTCACAGTCGAGCAAATGCAAACCATATAATTTTCGGTATGCTAAAAGTTCACGAGAAGGTTCTTCTAATGTATTTAAATTAAGTGGACTTAAAACTTGCGGAGTGAGATCACGGTTAGGCACCGGTAAATCTAATTGTTTTAATACGGCAGGATTGAGAAATGGAATCTCAGACATTAAGGCACCTCTCGACAATCACTTGAACCAAATAACATGTCACGAATTGTCGCAAGTAATTCATAATTTGCACGACGACTATGATCGTAGTTTTGTGTACTTGGTTGCCAACGTGTAAGTGCTGTTGGCATTGGGGCAATCACTGGAATCGTTTCGATGCCATTCAAAGCAAATAGACGGCGCGTACGCGGCATATGATATTCATCTGTGACTAACATCACCGTAGGTGCACCACCTTTCTTTTGAAGCAGCAATGAACTAAAGCGAGTATTCTCACAAGTATTCATACTTCTTTGTTCTAATAATTTTGCATCAACGCCACGTTCTTTCAACCAAGCCTGCATGTAAGGAGCTTCAACACCACTTAATACAATGGGTAAATGGTTTTGCTTTTCAACTTCTAGCGTTTTTTCCAGTCTTAATCGTGTATAGCTGTTAACTACAATATCTTTGCCATTTTTATCTAAAGTTAAACCACCACCTAACACCACAATAGCGTATGGTTCTGATAACTTTTTAGGTTGAGTCGGTAACGGATTTTTACGGACATATTCAACTTTCTGCTCAGGCTCACTTACCGCTTTCTGATGTTCTGGTACGACAGGTTTTCTGGCTAAAAACTCAGTATATTGTTCGGTAAGCGCTTTGTTTTCAGAACTATTAATAAAAAGTGCCTCATCAATAGGACTACTTGCTTCATCAGCAGCATCAATTTCTGAGTTTTTAGCAACTAGAGGTACACTTACAGCTGAGGTGTCGTCATCTTCTTCCTGCTCTTGTTCTTTTTCTTCTAAAAGAATAATTTGCTGCAAAGCTTTATAGTTCTCTTGGATGTAGCCCAAGTCTTCTGTCTTTTTTTCACGTATCGCATCTTCGGTCAGCTTTAAATATGCTTGACGTGCAATCCATAAATTTGAACCTGGTTCTAAGTTATCATGTTCACTTAATGCAGCTTGTCGCTGGCTTTCCGCTGCCACTTCATTCACATCTACCGGAACAAAATAGTTAAGTCCAGCTACAATAAGTTTTGAGTAAAATGGCGAATATAAAAAAACCACGAAACAGCCTAATAGTACAAATAGCACAGTAACTACTTGTACAAAACGTACCATCAAGTGTACTTTTGGCATAGACCTATTCCGTATGATTTTCAATTAAACCTAAACTGTTATAAAGCACAGGCTCTGGTTCTAACATAACATGGAACCGCTGATCAACATCATGTTGTACAGCTTGATAAGTTTTCTTTACATCAGCAAGAGATGCATTGGCATAATTCACCAAAACCAACGCTTGTTTGTGAAACATCCCTACTACACCAAGTTGTTTCCCTTTCCAACCTGCTTGATCAATTAACCAGCCCGCTGCAATTTTAACGTTGCCGTTGGCTTGAGGATAATGTGGAATTGTTGAAAATTGTGTGATTAAGCGTTCAAATTCTTGAGCACTTACAATCGGGTTTTTAAAGAAACTTCCTACATTTGGATATTCTTTAGGATCGGGTAATTTACTTTGGCGAATACGGATGACCTGATTTTGTAAATTCTCAGCAGTTAGGTCGTCTCCAACCGCTTGCTTTAAATCACCATAATTCAGCTTTAAATGAGCTTGTTTAAGTAATTTAAAGGTAACATGCGTAATGATGTAGCGTGTCGGATCATCTTTAAAAATGCTATGTCTATAAGAAAAATGACAGTCGGCCGCCAAAATTGATTGGGTCTCTTTAAGTTTACGGTCATAGACTTGTACTGACTCAATAAACTCACCAACCTCAACACCATAAGCACCAATATTCTGTACGGGTGAAGCACCGACTAAGCCCGGAATAAGGGCTAAATTTTGCAAGCCAAACCAGTTCTGCTGTGTGCTATATAAAACAAAATCGTGCCAAACTTGCCCTGCACCTACTTTGACACAAACAAAATCCTGATCTTCAGATAAAACTTCTATACCCTGAATATCAAGATGAATGACTAACGCATTAATTTGCTGCGGTAGCAACATATTACTACCGCCAGATAATACAAGTACATTTAGCTCATGCGCTTTAGCAAAATCTAAAGCTTCCTTAATGTCTTCAACAGACGTGATCTTAGTATAATGAGAAGATGTTACATCTAAACTTAAAGTATTGAATGGCTTAAGCTGTACTTGATTTTGAATTTGCATTGTATTGATAAACCTATTCTTAAACATTCAATTGTTTTTTTAAGACATTAATCCATGCCAGAGTACTTGATTCACATTGGTCAAGTACACGCTCGAAACCATCATCGCCGCCATAGTAAGGATCAGGCAAAGCTTGTTTTGGATATTGAGGATCATGTTCACTCATTAATGCTACTTTTGCTCGAATTTGATGGCTACCAAATTGAAAAATAGCGCTTTGTAGCAAATCATGAATATCTTCAAAGTTCTGATGATCCATTGCCAAAATCAAATCAAAATCTAAAAAGTCTTGAGTTGAAAGTTGTCTGGCACGTAAAGATGATAAGTCATAGCCTCTTTTCTTCGCATGCAGTTGGCTACGCTGATCAGGTGCTTTATTCGGATGATAATTGCTCGTTCCAGCTGAATCGACAATGATATTGAGTTGATGTTTATCACAATAATGTCTGAAAACAACTTCGGCCGTGGGAGAACGGCAGATATTTCCTAAACAGACACATAACACCTTATACTGCGTTTCCATTAGAAATTTATTCCAACCACTTGAATTACATATGAATAAGTATTTTGCACGTAAAATCTTGCAAAACCCTGACTAAACTATCAATTGTTGTCAGGTTTGAGTTGACCATTGTGACAAGTTGCATTTTGTCAAAACTCAGATGGCTTGAAAAGGAAAATAATGTTTATCAATAGATTAAAAGTTGATAAATCAGTCGATAAAGTAGCTAAAATTGTATTTTTATTTTCATTAGATACGCTAAATATATTTTCAGCAAAACCATGCTCAATTATAAAAGCCCTACTCATAGGGCTTTAAATAAATCACTTAGATGCAGTCATTAACTCAATCATTTCCTTTGTTGGCCTTAAGCTACCTAATTGCCATTGTTCAGGTGGATATTCATCAATTCGAATCCAAACATGCTCTCGAAAAGCCGGATTACCCTTACCCTCTATTTCTACAAATAAGTCTGTTATCCGTTTAAAAAGTTCGGCCTTACTGTCTTTATCGAGTAAACCTTCTATAGTTTGTATATTTATAAATGGCATAATGCTACCTGAATTAATTCTAGGTCTAAATTATAGACCCATCCTAATTGGAGCTCCCTCTAATGTCAAATCAAATTATTCCAGATCATAAATTTCCCGTAGATGTATGTGGAATCTTTAAAATTACTGAAATATTGAATGACAGATGGACAATCCTCTTGTTAAGAGAAGCTTTCTATGGGATAACAAAATTTAATGATTTTTTAGTAAATACAGGTATATCAAAGCAAATTTTATCTAATCGTCTCAAACATCTTATTGAATTAGAAATATTTGAGTTATCAATTTATAAAGAAGTAGGTGTACGAGAGCGCAAAGAATACTTACTTACCAAAAAAGGTAAAAGCCTAAATATTGTTTTGCTTGCTATGCTTGAGTCTGGCGGTAATTTCATTGAACCAGATCGGGATGTTGTTAAAGTTTTTAAGAAAAATTCAGATGATGAACTCAAATTAAAACTTGTTGATTCATCTAATCAAGTCATAGATCTTAATAATCTGGAACTGAAACTAACCCATCGCGGCAATAAGAAATAAATTGTATCTCTTGCTTTTTCTTATGTTAAAAGTTCATCGAAAGGCTTTTACATATAAAATAAAAAAAGCCTACTCTTTCAAGTAGGCTTCCCCTTATGACTTTGCGCTGATCATTAAGGTTTATTGTTGTTTAAGGCAACATCTCAATTTTACAGAAATACTTAATAATTAAAACCCTACCAATCGCTAATAGTCATTATTTAATACAGAAACTCTTCAGTAGTTTTTACATTAGCAAAAGCATTACTAAAAACTTGGTTGTGATGATCAATTATGTGCTGTGCATCTAAAGTTATAGAATCAGATGTTGTATGAGCATCAGAGATTAAAGTTACTTTATATCCAAACTCTGAAGCAGCTCTAATAGTCGTATCTATACAATATTCCGTTTTCATCCCTGTCACTATGATTTCATCAATACCAAGTTTCTCTAAAACTTCTTTTAAGTCAGTATTCTTGAAGCTACTCGGGTATCTTTTCTCAATGACAATATCTTTATCTGAATTAAGAGATAAATCTGCGATCAACTGAGTATTTGGGCTATTTGAATCTAAGGGCGTATCTTTCTCGCCAACATGACGGACAAAAATAATTTGCTTGCTATTCGAGCGATGATGTTCAATCAGCTTGAGAATATTTGAAAGTATGAGTTGATGGTTATATGGCGTCGACTTTGCTCTGAATAGACCATTTTGCATATCAATGACGAGTAAAGCTGATTTTGAGTTATTACTTAAGTCCATAATCTTTCTCTGTAAAAACCAATAATGAGCAGAGAAAAATAAACCCAGCCATTATTGGCTGGGTTGGGGTATCTTATTAAGTCGCTCTAATAAAAAATCACACGCAGCCTTTTTTAAAGGTCGTGGTGGTGGTATTGAGTTTTTTTAGTAAACAGTTCATGAGTTAAACTTGCTCATCATTAAAGCGTAATTAAACATAGCATAATTTTTTCTTAAAACACAAAATTTTGTCTTTTAAGTTATTGATCGTTTTAGACAAACCTTATTTAATACAGGAAAATTATTTATTTTTAAATAGCTTATCAGTCATATTCCTATCAATTTTGCTACGATGACCATTCTCGAAATATCGGTCTACATGACATAGTTTTGTTTTGGTATCACAGAACACACCATTTGAAAGTGTAAATGCTGAAGTATCAAAATCGCCTTGAGAGAACGCTTTATTCGCTTTATAAGTGCCTAAGTATTTAGCTGTAAGTTTTTTAGACACGCCCTTTTTGTCTGCGCAAATGTATTTGTCACAAATTACACCCTTTTGAGGTGAATATACACCAGAGTTGGTTTTTGCCATCGCTGCGGAGCTAAGCATGAAGCAAGTGCATCCAATAACACTAAGTAAAGTTTTAGAAATTTTCATTTTTTTGAACCGAATAAAATTATCAATTGTTAAGGCATTATATAAATTAGAAGTTTGCCAGAAAATCTATAGAGCCCTATAAATAACAAAAAGCCCACCGTTCAATGGCTTCTTAAATAACTTGTGCATTACCTGAATATCCGATTTCGAGCACATAAAAACAATGCTCATCTTATACAACACTCAACATAATTGCCCCAGAACTACTTTATTTTAAAGTGTCTTATGCTAAGTTATTTAAAGATTGAATCTTATAGAACCGTTCAACAATAATTTTCAAGAATAAGGAAATAACGTATATGAGCCATTTTCAATTTCAAACCGTTCCAAACATCATCTCTGGCTTAGGCTCTATACAAGAATTACAAAATACTTTGTCATCAAAAGCTTACCGCAAGTTATTACTGGTCACCGATGTAGGCATGATCAAAAATCAATTACATCTACCCATTCTTCAAATTTTAGATACGCTCAATATTGAACATGTCATTTACGCTGATGTGCAAGCTGACCCACCAGAACAAGTGGTCTTAGATGCAGCCAATTATGCAAAACAGCAAAATGTAGATGCCATTATTGGTTTTGGTGGTGGTAGTTCTCTAGATGTTGCAAAAGTGATTGCTTTACTCGCCCACCCTAACCAGACCCAAAGTTTGCATGAGATGTACGGCGTGAATCAGGTCACTACAGCTCGTCTTCCGCTTATTTTGATTCCTACTACAGCCGGTACAGGCTCAGAAGTAACGCCAATCTCAATTGTCACTACAGGTGAGACGACAAAAATGGGGATTGTCTCGCCAGTACTATATGCCGATACAGCAATTCTTGATGCTACCTTTACTCAAAACTTGCCGGCGCATATTACTGCTGCAACAGGTATTGATGCGATGGTACATGCTATTGAGGCATATACCTCTAAACACAAGAAGAATATATACACCGATATTTTAGCTAAGAATGCTTTGAAGCTACTAAACCATAACTTACCGAAAGTTCTTAAAGATGGTAATGATTTAGAAGCACGTCAAAACATGCTGTTCGGTTCAATGCTCGCAGGTCAAGCATTCGCAAACTCGCCTGTTGCCGCTGTACATGCTTTAGCTTACCCATTGGGCGGTCATTTTCATTTATCGCATGGGCATACCAATGCCTTAGTGTTGGTTGAAGTATTAAAATTTAATGCACCTAATGCAAAAAAATACTATGCAGAGCTTATGCAATGGCTCGATCCATATAGTAATGGCAGTACTGATGGTTTGTGTGATCTGTTTATTGACCATATGCAGAACCACTTAGACCGTAGTGGCTTGACCTTAAAACTTAGAGATTTGGGTATTGATGAGTCGAGCTTACCTCGGCTTGCTCAAGATGCCATGTTGCAAACTCGCTTACTACAAAATAATCCACGAGACATGACAGAAGCCGCTGCTTTGGCAATTTATCAGGCGATTCATTAATGACTAAACCAGTTTTAAAAACCCGTGATCAATTTAAGTTCTTTTTAGATATTCAAACGCGTTGGGCAGATAACGATATTTATGGTCATGTGAATAATGTGACTTACTATAGCTACTTCGATACAGCAGCCAATGCATTGCTCATTCAGAAAACAGGTTTTGATATTCATGAAGCAAAGTCAATTGGCTTAGTGGTTGATTCAGCTTGTAGCTTTTTACAAGAGTTATCATTTCCAGAAATTATTCAAGTAGGTGTTGCGATTGGTAAAATCGGTACGACTTCACTACGTTATGAATTGGCAATCTTTAAACAAGGTCAAGATCAAGCCTCAGCTCAAGGACATTTTGTGCATGTGTTTGTAGATCGTGAAACGCGTAAGACTGTTCCAATTTCTGAGTCAGTTCGTGCAGTATTAGAGAATTTTTTATTATAAAAAAACGAGGCAAAAAGAAAATGATCTTTTCTTTTTGCCCACCTAAACTTACATCATTGCGGGATCACTAAAAGAGTCTTCACCCGTTTCAACTCGGCCCGCAAAACGTCGGTAATAATACGGATCACTCTCACTCGTGATTTCAAAATCATACCAATGCCCGACATCAGCCAAAGCCCAATGTTGCTTAACAACCTGCCCCGCCTTTACGGTAAGTTGTAACGGCGCATCTTGTCGATATGCACAAGGTTTTACCGTCAATATTGCATCCTTGGTACCATCATTCATGAGTTCAACATACACATCGCCATTGGCAATGTCATAGCACACTCGAATTTCAGGTTTAACACTACTATCGACAATATGTTGAGTATCACCTTTAAAGTGACGATGGTAGCCATTTGGGCCAAGTACCCATAGGTCATAACGGCCCAAGTTATCTTTTAAAGCATCCCATTCATCATCTAAAGTTTTATTCGGCTCGACAATATAACGCTTTGGAATACGATCCAAGTTGAGTTTGTCATAAACATGAAAAACCGCTGCTTGCGTACCTGTATTAGAGAATATCAATTGCACCTTACCATCCGCTTTACAGCGTGCGCTGGTGTGCAGCTCATAAGGTAACGCACGTGATAGACGTATACCACTTTGCTGAATCGGTAACTTAGTATCCGTTGGTAGAGGTACAGCTGGCAAGGCTTCTTGATTTTTCCTTAATGCATCTGCCTGCACACGTGTTTGTTTACCGCTCAGCTGCGGTAAAACATCTGCATTTGGTGTTTTAAAGTTAAATGCACTGGTTAAATCACCACATACCGCACGGCGATATGGACTGATATTCGGCTCTTTCACACCGAAACGTTTTTCTAAAAACATGAGCACAGAAGTATGGTCAAACACTTGCGAGTTTACCCAACCACCACGACTCCATGGAGAAATCACATATAAAGGAACACGAGGACCCGGACCATAAACACGTCCATCAGGTGTAGGCTGAGAATGGCTTCCTTCAGGCGCAGCATGATCAAAATATTCATCCTGCATGTCAGCACTACTTAATGTCGATTTGCCAGCATACTGACCATTTGCAAGTCGAGATGGCGCAGATGGTGACGGTACATGGTCAAAGTAACCATCATTTTCATCGAAGTTAATAAGCAGTGCTGTTTTACTCCAGACTTCTGGCACAGCAGTTAATGCATCAATAATTTCTTGAATAAACCATGCCCCTTGAACTGGACTTGAAGGATCTGGATGTTCACAGTAAATTGATGGCGCATTAATCCAAGATACTTGTGGTAATTTACCCTCACGAATGTCTCTTTTAAAAGCGTCAAGGTACTCTTCGGGTTTATTGCCCGGTAGTGTATTTGCAATGCCTTTATAAAGTGGATTTTTGGCATTATCAGTAGCCGCATCATAGGCTTTATACGGTAGTTTTTGACCTGTATCGGCGTAGGGTTTGTTTGGTTCACCACCACTTGCAACAGGATAGCCAGATGCAATGTTCGCCTTTCTAAACGTACGAAATGCACCAAGCATGTTATCGCCCCATTCATCCGGCATATTTTGATAGCAAATCCAGCTAACACCTGCTTCTTCCAAGCGTTCAGCATAGGTTTTCCATGTATAACCACGGTCTGCTGTCGCTGGGTTACCATCAATCCAGTCCCACTCATTGTTTACAAATGAACGCTTGGTCGGTGTTGCACCATTTGTACCCGTTAAATGAAAAGATCGGTTCGCATCTGTTCCAGTGTGCATAGAACAATGGTAGGCATCACAAATCGTAAAGGCATTGGCAAGTGCAAACTGATATGGAATTTCTTTCTCTTTAAAATAGCCCATAGATATGTCGGTCTTATAAGTTGGCCAATTCGCCATGCGGCCATTGTCCCATGCCAACTGACTATCGTTCCATGTATGTGGTGTGCCATCTGCACGCTGTGCATTATTGGCTGTGCCGTCTAAATGAAAAGGCGTTAAAACTTGCCCATTACGTCTAAGCTGTTCCCAAACATTACGACCATTTGGCAAAGGAATTGTAAAGCGGTCAGCAAAACCTCGAACGCCTTTTAACGTACCAAAGTAATGATCAAAAGATCGGTTTTCCTGCATTAAAATAATAACGTGCTCAATATCTTGAATGGTACCCGTTTTATTATTTGCAGGAATTGCTAAAGCTTTTTGAATACTCGATGGAAAAGCTGCCAATGCCGCAGCACCAAAACCCATATTTAAAGAGTAATTTAAAAATTTACGACGTGTAATCATGATCAGGTTCTTTTTATTATTTAAGTTTAAGGGGCACAGCGCATGACAGGCTTTTTACCTGTTTCTGATGTATTTGAATTATCATTTACGGAGTCGTTACAGCCACTCAGCAGAATGGCGCCGATTAATAAAAAATAAGAATATTTAAAGGAAGTTGTTCCGGTGCATTGCCTTTTCATGACGATATATAGTCCATTTAAAATCTAAAATGGCTAACATAGAAAAGTACAATGACAGTGGCGTGACCTGAATATTTCAATCCAGTGAAAAATATGAAAATTCTATTATTTCCACATTTCTCACCAGATCAAAAATCACGTAAATTTAAGGCTTTAATTGAATATTTTGGAGTTCGCCATCAAAAGTTTCTATGAGGCTTTTAATGACAGGTTGTTGCTGTAATAGCTCTGTCGCTCTATGGAAAGCTTTTTCTTTACGAATGCTTTGCATGACATAGGGTGTAGATGTATTAACTGTACCATACTCAACCGTAAATTGTGTATTTGGCCATTGTTGTTTTAAAGCATCAATGAGGCCTTGTTGTAATTGGGTCAACATATTTTCATATTCTTGAGGAATATGGAAAACTGTATTGCCGCCAATTTCACCAGTCATTACACCATGTTGAGCAAGTTCTTGGACGGCTGGAGAAAGCTGGCTGTTTCTAAACCAGTATTCCCATTTCTCAAGTGTCCACTCACCTTCCAAAACTTGAGCAGAAAGCTTCAAAATATCCTGAGGCATCAACTGCCCGTTATCAATTGCGCTAGATTCTTTTACAGCTGTAACAGTTTCAACAACCACTTCGGGTTGTACAAATGACTGTTGTTCAATAACAGGTTCAGGAACAAGATCAGGCGTATCTTGGGCCAGCGAAAATTCAGCGTTAGGCGTTTCAAATAAACCTTGAGACTCAGCAATAAAAGCTGGTTCAGGTTCAATATTTTTAGTTTGGACTTCTGCCTGAACTTGTACTAACTTTTGTTCTGGTACCGGAATGAAATCTTCTTCCAGAACACTAACGGTCTCTTGAACAACTGCTGACTCAAGTCCAATCAGCTCATGATAATTTGGATCAAATACCATTAGATCCTGATTAGACTGAGGTTCAGGTTCAGGTTCAGGTTCAGGTTCAGGTTCAGGTTCAGGTTCAGGTTCAGGTTCAGGTTCAGGTTCAGGTTCAGGTTCAGGTTCAGGTTCAGGTTCAGGTTCAGGTTCAACCATAGCGGGTTGGCTAATAACTTCAACAGGCTGAACAGCACTCATAGGAGTAATCTCTTGAGCTATGGGCTGAGCTTGCGAATTTAAACCTATTTCTGCTTGTCCATTTTGTTGAACAGGCTCTGAAACTAAAATTTCATTTGGTGCTAAAGGACGGAATGCCAATAAGCGTAAAATACACATTTCAAAACCTTGCTCTTGCGTCACAGCAAGTTGCAAGTCTGAACGGCCTTTACATGCGATTTGGTAATAAAGCTGCAAATCTTGAGCAGAAATTAGCTTAGACAGTTGCATAATTTTGCGATTGATTTCATCGCTATATTTCAAACTCAAATCAGGTAGATATTGTAAAATTGCCAATTCATGCAATGTCGAAATCAACTGATCAAGCACCAGTGAAACATCTAGCGCTTGATGTCTAAATTGCAATAAAAGCTGACTAACTTTCTCACGTTGGTTTTGATGAACCGCTAAAATCAAATCATAAATAATTGTACGGTCAATCAAGCCAAGCATTTCTTTAACATCTTGATGATGTACAGCACCCTGTCCATAAGCAATCGCTTGGTCAGTTAAAGATAGTGCATCTCGCAGTGAACCTTGAGCAGATTCAGCAATTTGCCAAATTGCATCCTGATCAGCATTAATTTGCTCTTTTTCAAGAATAGCGCCAAGGTGCTTAGTAATTTCATCTACAGCTAAAGGTCGTAAAGTAAATTGCAAACAACGTGAAATGACCGTAATCGGTAGCTTTTGTGGGTCAGTCGTAGCAAACAGAAACTTAACGTGTTCTGGTGGTTCTTCTAGTGTTTTTAATAACGCATTAAAAGAATGCGTCGATAGCATATGTACTTCGTCAATCAGGTAAACTTTAAAACGACCTTGCGTTGGTGCATAAGGAACGTTGTCTAATAGTTCACGAGTATCTTCTACTTTTGTTCTTGAAGCAGCATCGATTTCGATCAGATCAATAAAACGGCCTTCATTTACCGCCTTACACGTTGCACAAACTTCACATGGTGTAGCAGTCACACCTGTTTCACAGTTCAAACACTTGGCTAAAATACGTGCAATTGTAGTTTTACCTACACCACGCGTTCCTGTAAATAAATAAGCATGGTGAAGACGACCGCGTTCCAATGCACTACTTAATGCACGAGAAACATGGTTTTGCCCCACTAACTCATTGAAATTACGTGGACGGTATTTTCTAGCAAGTACTTGATACATGTATGCTCCTTATTACAGGCATAAGCATACTTTGTTTTTAAAAGAGTGTGAACGCATAAAGCTCATATCCGTACAGATAAACTGCGAACCACTCTCTTTTTCAAAGCCAGAAGCTTTTATTTGCCTACGGATGATCATGATGTAGCTCTTGATCAGTTACACCTTCATCTATCGTTTGCACTAGCCCTACACCATCCTTAATTTCAGCCGAATAATTTCCTTTCTCGGTAAAAATTTGCATGACCGTATAGTGGTCTTTTTGACTTTGAGTAATAGTAAAGAAATTCTGATTTGGATCGCCCTGATCAAATTTTCCAGTCCACCGAACAATATCTTGATCAACAGGTTCGATCTCTACAATTTTTCCTGTGCGATTAATGCCATATTCCAACATTTGAAACTTAACAGTGTCACCCACTTTCTTAAGCTCAATCACATTTGGATCATATTTAATGACCATACCTTTCGCATTTTTAAGTAGCGGAAAATTAACATTAGAAGAAAGCTGATCTTTTTCTATTTCATTAAAAACAATTTGTTGCTGAGATAATTTTTCCTTTTCTGACGGACTCAAATTCAGCATATTTTGACGGACCAAACCATTTTGATTATCTGCTATTTTTGACCCAGACTCTTGCCGACCTTCTAAAGGCGACGTTAAAGCAGAAGAACTTTGCTGTGAAAAAGCAAACCAGATTAAAACTGCTAACGCCACACCAGCGATAGCAGTTCCTATTAACAATTTATTTTTCTTCATTATTTACAGCTAAAATAGAGATTAGTTATATAGAGAAATTTTCTGCGCATTCAGGTTAATGACACTGACAGCATCAATTTTTCCTTCTACACCTAAACGTACACCATATTTAGGGTTATACAGATACGGGCTAGAGTAAAAATTAATATTATTACCACCCATTGCGGTACTTCCTAACGGATGGGCAAAACCTGAACCAATATTGGTTGAACCATTATGGTACAGGCCAAGATTGTGCCCGACTTCATGACGCATAGCTGCAACAGAACAACCTGCAATATCATTTGCACCAATCATGTTATATGCAGAAGCATTAATCCAAGCCCAACCACAACCGCCGTCACCAGGTTCATTACCTTGATAATAAACACCGTCTGCCAATACACGTTTACGCTCATTTTGTACCGTCGTGTCATCTCGTCCAGTAGAAATTGCTTCTTTTAAAGTGGCAGCAGGAATTTTATAAGTCAGATAACCTACATCTCTTAAGTAAAAGCGTGCATTCGAATTTTCAGCAGTTAAATTCGTTAAATTTACGCCTTCAATCATTCTAAGTTTTGCAGCGCTCTCTCCTAAAATTGAATTTACTTCTGGACTAGAAATTAACAACATATCAATTGTATAACTATCTAGTGTCCAACCTTGAGCGGTGTAAATAAAACGGCGATTTTCACCATTTTTAATTGCAGTAGACAAACCATTAGCCGCATTAATCAAAGTGTCTGCCGATGCATTCGACACAATAACCACCTTATCCCCGACTTGAGCTTGAGCTGGTAGCTGCAAGGTCGGCTGCCAATTTGATGTAGACAGTTTTACCTTTAAAGTGGGTTGAGTCATATTCGGTAAAGTTGCAGGGATTGTTGCCGTTGAATCAATGACCTTTGTAGGTGAAGAGATCAGTTGCCAATATCCTTTGTCGCTTATATACATAAACTCATATTGATCGCCTGTTTTAAGCGTTAAAGTCGCTTGGCTATTAACATTGGTATTATTAATTTTTGCAGACCAAGTCGCTGTAGACTTGATAATAATTCTATCCCGATCACTTGCAGTGCTCGGTAAAGTGAAATTGGAAACCCAATTTCCATCTCCAAATGAAACTTCCGTTAGCGGGCTACTTACCGCGGCTAAAGATGTTCCGATTTGCTGAACATTTAGCTTCTGAGGTTTTATATATTCTGGAACCCATTTTCCTAAAGCAGAATAATATTTAAACCAATATTCAGAGCCATTTTTTAATGTAAAACTGCTCGGGAAAAGTAAGTTGGTTTTATCAATCTCTGAGCTTGCACTTGCCGTAGAAACAACTTGTACGGTTGTTCCGTCACGTACATCACTTGGTAATGCAATCGTTTGTGCCCATTTGTCATTTTGAATGAGTACTTTTTGCATTGATGCGGTTGTTAAAGGTACGACCTCATAGTTAGTACCATTGGTAGGACTAACCGTCGCTAGCTGAGCAATCCATTTATTTTGACTGCTATTAAAGATGAATTGATAAACATCTCCACTATTTATCTTCAACACTTCTAACGGAATATTCGTATTAGAAGTATCTAAATAACTACTATAGGCAGCACTAGAACGAATTGTAATTTTGTCCGAATTATTAGCACTTGCTGGTAAAGAGAGATTTTTGACCCAATTTCCATTAGCTAAAGAAAATTCTAAATCTGAATAACCCGACGGAATTGATCCACTATTATTATTCTGATTTGGTGAAAGTACAGTTGCGGCATATACAAGTGAAGATGCAACAATTGCTCCAATAATGAGTGATGTTTTTAATTTAAAATTCACAGTAGCCTCTTTTATTTGTTTTAGATTTTCGAATAGCAGGTTAACAAACCATTTTTTTCCAGTCAATTTTCAAGTTAATAATTTTTTATTAAATTTCAAATAGATGAACATTGAATCATTTTGAAATAAAAACATGAAATTTATTAAGCAATAGTTTATTTATGAGAATTAAATAACTAAATTTATTATAAAGAAAATATTAAAAAGACATTTAAGGGTAAAAAGAAAGATTGTCTCGCTTTTTACCCTTTATTTTAGTTTACTTTCTTAGGAAAGCTAAACCAGACAAATACAGTTAAAAGGAAGAAACAAATAGCTGAAATTGTAAGCACCCAACTATGCGCATAGCTAAAAGCTTGCTGAGCAACTGCAATTAATTGCCCTCCCAAAGGGCTTTCAAGGTTAGAAGCTAATTGCATGGTTTCACCAATCGAGATACTCGCTTTTTCAATTAAGCTCGTCGGAAGCTCGGCTGGTAAAATAATTGAGCGGCTATAAAACCAAGATAACATTAACCCAAATATAGCAACGCCCAAACCAGCACCAAGCTCATAAGCCATACCTTCAATCGCACCTGCTGCACTTGCCTTTTGAGGCGGTACCGATGACATAATCGCAGCAGTTGAAGCCAGTAAGGCAATCTCAATGCTAAAGCCTAAAAACACCATACACGTCCATGCTAAAAAATGATCGGTCGAGAAGTTAAGCTGAGCTAGTCCCCATAGACTGAGTGCACTAATTAAAATCCCTAGACTCGATACAAGTCTAAGCCCCCACTTATTCAAGCAAATACCAGCTAATGGACCACCTAAACTAATTGCAATCATGAATGGAATAATAAACATGGCTGCCTGTAATGGAGAAAAACCATGTACAAACTGCAACTCTTGAGACAAGAGTAATTCAAAACCAACCAAAGCAATCATGGAAACAACAGCCATGACAATGCTGGTAGAAATCACTGGATGTTTAAACAATTCCAGATCAATCATTGGCGTCGTAGCTCTTTTTTGGCTTCGGATGAAGTGGATTAAAGTACTTATACCAATTACAAACATCACGACTGTAAGTACCGAAAAGCTGTACATAGCCGATTTGATTGAATAGATCAGGCTTAAAATGGCTACGACCAAAATTAAAGCTTGCCCTAAATTAATTGGCTGATCAGTCTTCTCTTGTTGTTTAGGGATGATGATCGCAATCATAACTAGAACCACCAAAATAATCGGGATATTGATAAGGAATACAGCTCCCCAATGGAAGTGTTCTAGTACAAAACCACCAACTAATGGACCAAAAGCTGCTCCACCACCACCCACTGTAGACCAAAGACCAAGTGCAAAATTTCTCTGCTTTTCTTCGGTAAAAGCATTACGGATGCCTGATAAAGTGGCAGGAATAAGCATAGCTGCCCCTAGCCCTAAGACAGCACGAGAAGCAATTAAGGCATAGGCAGTTGGAGAAAAAGCCGCAGCTAACGAACCCACACCAAAAACTGCAGTTCCAATAAATAATAATTTTTTAAAGCCAATACGATCGCCAAGTGCACCCATCGGCAAAATCAAACCCGCCATAATCAGTGAATAAATATCAATGACCCATAAAAGCTGATTGGCAGTTAAATTCAATGCTGCACTTAAAGATGGTGTTGCAACATGCATCACCGTTGCATCAATCGTAACTGGTAAATATATAAGGACGATAATTGTCAGGATTAACCATTTTTTTTGCATAACGCTCTTCAATATCCAAAACTTGGACATGTGTTCAAATCATGGTTATTATATACACAATTGGACACTTGTCCAACTTTTAGTTTTAATGTAATTTGTGTCGAATTCAGTCAGGTGAAAGAAACATGGCCTATCTTAATCGCGATCAACGCAGAGAAATGATTCTGCAAGCTGCCATGCAAGTTGCTTTGGCTGAAGGTTTTACTGCCATGACGGTACGTAGAATCGCAACAGAAGCACAAACCTCTACCGGACAAGTTCACCACCACTTTTCTTCGGCATCTCACTTAAAAGCTGAAGCTTTTTTAAAGCTGATGGAACAGCTCGATGAAATTGAACAAACTCTCCAAACAACCAGCCAATTTCAAAGACTCTTCATCTTATTAGGTGCAGAAAATATCGACAGACTTCAGCCCTACTTACGTTTATGGAATGAAGCTGAACTCTTGATTGAGCAAGATATTGAAATACAACAGGCTTATAACCTTGCCATGCAGAATTGGCATCAAACAATTGTGCAAGCGATTGAGTGTGGCCAAAAAGAAGGTGAATTTAAAAACAGATCAAATTCCACAGACATTGCATGGCGACTCATTGCCTTTGTTTGCGGCTTAGAAGGGATTTATAAACTTGGTTTACATGGTTTAGCTGAAGAAGACTTCAAGCGCCATACCGAAGCGATTATTCGCCTAGAATTATTATAAATATAGAAGCTGGCATTGATTAGAATGCCAGCTTTAAAATACTAAAATTAGAACCAGCCTTTACGACCTTTTAAAATTTGGTCAGTGCAACGTAAGGCTTCTTGAGTCAGCCCCCACAAACGGTAATCACCCGTGATTGAACCAATTTGAAAATTATGAATATAGGCAAAACTCAGGTCGCGCTCAGGATCGCACCACGCCCCTGAACCATTGTAACCAATATGCCCAAAGCCATTTTTAGCGCGTTTACCCATGGTAATAATGCGGTGATATCCTAAACGCCAATTCATCGGAATTGGCATGACACGATCACGTGCATAACTTTGAATAGTACTGAGCTCTTTAAATATTTCTGGGCGAATAAGTTGCTGTCCATCCCATTCACCGTGATTTGCCAGCATCGCATAAATTTTAGCAAGACTATTTGCAGTAAACGTGCCGTTCGCCGCTGGAATGACTGCTTGTAACCCTTCATCACTAAAGAAACTAAAATGCTTCATTCCTTTTGGAATCATGGCATCCTGAAAATCTTGCGGGTCTTGTCCAGTCCACGTAATCATTTTTTCAGAGAGTGAACTCTTGCGTGCTTGAGGCTTTTTAGGTTTTTCAACTTGGGGAGCCGCTGGTTTTTCAGGTTTTGGTTGAATAATTAAACGTGCTACACGATCTAGCTCACTTGCAGGTGTACCAAAATAAGCACCGTCTAACTGCAAAGGCTCAACGAGATATTTTTGCATGAGCTGATCTAAAGATTGACCAGTTGCTTTTTCAAGTACTCCACCGACAAGCCAGCCAAATGTTAAAGCTTGATAAGCATTGCCCTCTCCGGCAAGGAATCTAGGCTTAGTCGCTGCAATCACGTTTAACATATGAGACCAGTCGAGCATTTCTCTTGCACTTTCGATAATATTTCGAACATCAAACATACCACTTTGATGACTTAGCACATGACGTAAAGTCATTTGCTCTTTACCATTTTGAGCAAATTCAGGCCAATAAGTCGCAATCGGTTTATCGTATTCTAAAAAACCTTCACTTACTAAAATATGCGCTAAGGTTGCAAGTACGCCTTTACCTGTAGAATAGCAAACTGCCAAAGTATCGGGTTGCCAAGCTTCAGTTTGTGATTTGAGACCTGTATAAATATCTACAACTTTCTGGCCTCTAAAATAAACCGCTAATGCAGCTCCACCTTGTCCAGTTCTAGCATCTTGAAGACGGCTGAACTGGTGAGCTAAATCAATAAAACGTTCATCTAAAATACCGTGATAGTTATGGGTATCGGCCAGTAAAATCTCTTTAATCACATGAAGTTCCTTGCATTTTTTGTTATTTTGCTCAAAAGCAGCCCAAACATCTGTTCAGGCTGCTGATATTTTTATAATGCTTTTACAGTTCCTGCAACATGCGGTTTTTGCGATTTCGCATTACGAATCAAGAAATCAGTTTTTTTATCTGCATTGGCAGTTAAAAACTCAACTTTTGATGGTAAGAACATTGGTAGTTTAAACCACACATCTGCTTCATAAGCATTTGGTAATTCAAGATTCGCTAATGCTTTAGCCTTGCTCCACATACCATGCGCAATGGCTTGTTTAAAGCCAAATGCTTTTGCTGTAATAGCATGAATATGAATTAAGTTAAAATCTCCAGACACTTTCGCATAACGGCGGCCTGTGTTTTCTAAAATATCCCACTCTGCCTTTGGAACATAAACTGGCGCTTGTTCTTCTTTGGCTTTCTCACCTACTCTTTTCTCGACTTTTTGACGAGATAAATAAGTCGTTAAGCCTTCCATCACTACTTCATTGCCAACTTTTGCCGTGGTAATAAAGTCAAACTGAACACCTTTATCATGCGGTTTTAGTTCCCCAAATTTGCATGACAAGGTTAGTTTTTCAGTTACACCAATTGGTCTGGTTTGTTTAATCTGGTTACGAATATGGACTAAACCTAAAATCGGAAATGGAAAGGCTTCTGCCGTCATCATGTGCATTTGCAAACTTTGAGAAAGCACAGCCAAATAAATTGCGGGTACAAAGCCATTATTTTTGAAGCCACATACTTCGTTATAAGCTTTGAGGTGGTTCTGATCAATTTCTAGGGTATCTACCACATATTCAACTTGCGGTAATATTTTTGGACCTTTCGGTTTTTTAAAAATTAAACCTTGCACTACTTTTGGATAAGCCAATGCCGCTTTTGGTAGTTGACTAAAATGACGAGTATTCATACCTAACCTTTTATAATTTATAGATTCTTAAATAAAAAAGGGATGCACAAGCACCCCTCTTTAACTAAAAGTGCTTAAGCGCCCAACAAGCTTTGACCGCACACGCGTACAACGTTGCCATTTACACCTGTAGAAGCAGTTGATGCAAACCATGCAATTGTTTCTGCTACATCAATAGGTAAACCGCCTTGTTGCATTGAGTTCATACGGCGACCAGCTTCACGAATTGCAAATGGAATCGCAGCAGTCATTTGAGTCTCAATAAAGCCAGGTGCTACTGCATTAATGGTAATACCATTTTTTAGAATAGGTGCAGTAAATTTAACTAGACCAATGACACCAGCTTTAGATGCAGCATAGTTGGTTTGACCAAGGTTACCAGCAATACCACTGATTGATGATACACAAACAATACGGCCATTTGCATTTAGTCCATCGTTTTCTAACAAGTAGTCATTTACACGTTCAGCAGCAGACAAGTTAATGTTAATGACCAAGTCCCAAAGCTCTGGCTTCATGTTTGCCAAAGTTTTGTCACGAGTAATACCTGCGTTATGAACGATAATATCTAAACCGCCTTGTTTTGCCGCAGCAGCCTTAATTTTTTCGCCTGCATCGGCAGCTGTAATGTCAATTGCCAATGTAGAACCACCAATGTCAGCCGCTACACGGTCAAGGTCAGCTTGTTGTTGTGGTACGTCTAAACAAATAACATGCGCACCATCACGTGCCAACACATGTGCAATTGCTTCACCAATACCACGACTTGCACCAGTTACTAACGCAGTTTTTCCAGCAAGTGGTTTTGCCCAATCAACATCAACTACATCTGCTTTAGATACACGAATTACTTGACCAGATACATACGCTGAACGTGGAGAAAGTAAGAAACGTAATGTTGATTCAAGATTTGCAGCGGCACCTTCATCAACATAAACAACTTGAGCAGTAATACCCTTTTTAAACTCTTTACCTACAGATTTGATAAAGCCTTCAAGTGCACGCTGAGCAATTGCCTGTTTTACAGTTTTTGCAGTTTCAGGTGTTGTACCAACCACAATCACTCGACCAGAAGTCGCAACTTGACGTGCAATCGGATTAAAGAATTTATAAAGTTCGTTTAACTGTTCTGAGTTTTGAATACCAGACGCATCGAATACAACTGCTTTGAATTTTGATTCTTTGTCGCCTGCATTAAATGGGCGTAAATTTAAACCAACTTTTGCAGCTTCTTGCTGTAATGCAACATTGTTGCCTACATAACTGTCAGCATGAATATTGCTAAGTACTTGTGCAATCGCACCAGACAATACACTTGACGGCGCTGCGCCAACCAATACTGCACCATTCACTACTGGCTGAGCACTTTCAAAACGCTCTAATGCAACTGGTGATGGTAAACCCAGATTTTTAACAACAAATTTACCAATAGGAGATTGTGTAAATGCTTGGTATTGATCAGTCATGATTATTATCTCTCAAAGAAATGAATTTTCTACGACAGGCTTCATTATGTTATGAGATGAATAGCAACAATATGAAATCAGTCGTTCATTAGAGTTACTCCAAATCATACTTGAGTTCATCTTTGGATGTCTTGACCTGAATGCTATCTACAATGTCATTCTAGTCAATACAGGTCTATTTGAATTGTGTTAAGGTAGCTTACAAGAATATCGTTATTATGCTTGGAAAAGCCTTATGAGCAAAACAACTCAAGAAAATCCAGCAGTCGAGAATTCTGCTCAGGAAAAAGTGTCAAATACATCAAAGTCGGCTTCTAACACGGCTAAGCGTAACAGCACTACTCCTAAAGCAGCAACTAATACACAAAAAACGACACGTACTCGTTCAACGACTGCACCTGCACGTAGCCCTCGTAGTAAGAGCGCTGCTTCAGCAACCCCGTCTACATCTTCAAATGTAGCTGCAGCACCAAAAGCAACAAAAACCAAAACTTCTGTTCAACAGGATAAAACCATGAGCCAAAACACTGTTCGCCGCGTTGCAATTATTGGTGGCAACCGTATTCCATTTGCACGTTCAAATACTGCTTATTTTAAAGCGTCTAATTCTGACATGCTGATAGCAGCATTGAATGGTTTGGTTGAGCGTTTTAATTTACAAGGTAAGCGTATTGGCGAAGTTGTTGCGGGCGCTGTTTTAAAACACAGCCGTGATTTCAACATGACTCGTGAAGTTGTATTGAGCACAGATCTTGCTCCTGAAACTCCTGCTTACGACATCCAAATTGCATGTGGTACAGGTTTACAAGCAGCATTTGTTGTTGCTAACAAAATTGCGCTTGGTCAAATCGACGTAGGTATTGCAGGTGGCGTAGATACAACTTCTGACGCACCGATTGCTGTAGGTGATGGTTTACGTAAAGTTTTACTTGAGCTTAATGTTGCTAAAACAGGTAAAGACCGTCTTAAAGCTTTAACAAAGATTGATTTTAAAAAGCTTCTTGATGCTCCAAGCAATGGTGAACCACGTACTGGCCTTTCAATGGGTGAGCACCAAGCAATCACTGCATTAGAATGGGGTATCACTCGTGAAGCACAAGACGAGCTAGCTGCAAGCAGCCATCAAAAACTTGCTGCTGCTTATGACCGTGGTTTCTTTGATGACTTAATGACTCCATTCTTAGGTCTTAATCGTGACAACAACTTACGTCCTGATAGTACAGTTGAAAAACTTGCTAAGTTAAAACCAGTTTTCGGTAAAGGCGAAACTGCAACAATGACAGCAGGTAACTCAACTCCGTTAACTGACGGTGCTTCTGTGGTATTGCTTGCTTCTGAAGAATGGGCAAAAGAAAACGGTCATGAAGTTTTAGCTTACCTTTCTTTCTCTGAAACAGCAGCTGTTGATTTCATTGGCAAAAATGGTCCTAAAGAAGGTTTATTAATGGCTCCTGCTTATGCAGTACCTCGTATGCTTAAGCGCGCTAACCTTAAACTTCAAGATTTTGATTTCTACGAAATTCATGAAGCATTTGCATCTCAAGTGTTATCTACATTGAAAGCTTGGGAAGACGAAAAATTCTGTAAAGAACGTCTTGGTCTAGATGCACCTTTAGGTTCAATCGATCGCTCTAAACTTAACGTAAATGGTTCATCTTTAGGTGCAGGCCATCCATTTGCTGCAACAGGTGGTCGTATCTTGGCTACTGCTGCTAAATTGATTAATGAAAAAGGTTCAGGCCGCGCATTAATCTCGATCTGTACAGCAGGTGGTGAAGGCGTTGTAGCAATCTTAGAGAAATAATTTTACGATTCACCTAAAAAAAGCACCCTGATGGGTGCTTTTTTACTTTAACTACTTAATTTTAATGAAGTGATGCTGCTTTAGCATTTGGGAAAAACTTATCTTCAATATGGTCATAGCACCACTGGAAAATAAAGGTATAAACCAAAATACATAAGGTTAAGCCAATATCTAAAATAAATGCATCAATCACAGTCATCTGCATCATATATGCAATCATCGGTACAGTCGCAATCAGCAAACCACCCTCAAAACCAATTGCATGTAAAATCCGCACAGGGATCGTTCTTTCCCAATTATATTTATGCTCTACTTTTTCGAAATAGTGGTTAAAAATCATATTCCAGAAAACTGAAACCACTGCCATAAACACACCGAGTGTTCCAGTCACTTCCATCGGCATGTTAAAAATAAAACTTAATGCAATCGCAATGATGACCAATAAAATTCCTTCATAACTGATTGCATGAATGAGTCTTCTCTTGGAAATCAACATTTTTAAATACTCAATAATTACTTGGATAATGTGCATTTTATTTTTATAATTTTGATTAATCCAATCAGATTCTTTCAGTTTTTTTGACAGATGAATATTAATCAAGAACAACTACTCATGTTTCAGGCCGTGATTGAAACTGGCTCCTTTTCAGCAGCAGCACGCAAACTTGGAAAAGTTCCTTCTGCTGTAAGCATGTCTATTGCCAATTTAGAAATCGATCTGAATCTGACTTTATTTGAACGCAAAGGCCGTGAACCTACCCCAACAGCTGAAGCACGAGTGCTATATGAAAAAACGGCGCAACTATTGATTGAAATGAATCAATGGAAACAACACGCCCATGCATTAAGTACTGGTCTAGAACCAAACCTCACTATTGTTGTGGTGTCTGAGCTGCTGCATACCAATTGGACCGACTATGTTTGTCTGTTAGAAAGCCGCTTCCCTGACCTACAAATTAATATTGTGTCTGCCCCTCAAGAAGATGCGCTTCACATGTTACTAGATGGCTCTGCCCAGCTAGCACTCATGTTTGAACGTGAGCATTTAGACAATAGAGAGCAGTTTGTAGAACTCAAACGTGAAGCTTTAATTCCTGTTATTTCAAAAACCCATCCGCTCGCAAGCCAAGAGCATGTTTCTTATGAGCAGATTTTAGGTACGAGACAAATTGTGGTAGCAAGTCGAGATGAAACATTAAAACCCGAATTATTATTTTCAAAACATTACTGGCGTACAGATAACCACCACTCTGCTTGCCTAATGATTTTACGTAATTTGGGATGGGGTGTACTGCCACAAGAGATGTTTAAAGAAAACCCAGAATTAAACAATAAGCTTAAAGCATTAGATGTATTTGATTTTACGCCACGTTTTGAATACTACGTAGACTTAGTGTGGAGCCGTGAAAGTGAACTCGGTGCTGCTGCACGGTTTTTGATTGATTATATTCGCAATAAGCGAATGCAACTGGTTCCTTAAAATCATTTCAATTTAGATGCAGAACATAAACGTTTTTCTTTGAAACATAACAATTGATATATCGACAGTATGGATAGAGTTTGTGCTATAAAGAAAACATAAGATTTATTACTGAAGATGTTGAATATCAATGACTCATACAGCACTTGACCAATTAAAAACATTAACGACCGTTGTTGCTGACAGTAGCGACCTTGATGCTATTCGTAAATTTCGTCCCTTAGATGCTACAACGAATCCTTCATTGATTACTGCAGCGGCAGAACAACCTGAAAGTAAAGAGCTCATTGAAGATGCTTATTATCAAGCCAAAGAAGAAGGCTATAAAAATGATGAGCTGATCGAAAGAACCATTGATATTTTAACCGTAAAATTTGGTGTAGAAATTTTAAAACTCATTGAAGGCCGAGTTTCAACAGAGGTTGACGCTGCCCTTTCATATGACACTGAAGCAACCATTCAAAAAGCGCATGAATTATGTGAACTTTACAAAGGTTATGGTATTGATCAGTCACGTATTTTGATTAAAATCGCGTCGACTTGGGAAGGTATTCAAGCTGCTAAAGTACTTGAAGCTGAAGGGATCGCTTGTAACCTCACTCTCCTTTTCGGTTTACATCAAGCTCAAGCATGTGCAGATGCAAAAGTGACTTTAATTTCACCATTTGTAGGCCGTATTTTAGACTGGTACAAAAAGGCTGAAGGTGTAGACGCTTACCCAATCGAAAAAGACCCTGGTGTAGTTTCAGTCAAGAAAATCTACACTTACTACAAACAGCAAAATATTCCAACTCAAGTGATGGGTGCGAGCTTCCGTAGCATTGATCAAGTGCTTGGCCTTGCAGGATGTGATTTGCTAACGATTTCGCCGGGACTACTTACTCAGCTTGAGCAAGATACACGTACAGTTGATGCAGCTCTTGATGCGACTAAATCAAAACAAGCAGAGGCTATTGTTAGATCAGCTCAAGATGAACAAAGCTTTAAAGACGAACTTAATCATGACTTAATGGCATTCCAACTTTTACAAGGTGGAGTTGATGGCTTTATTAAAGCTCGTGATCAATTAAGTTTTTTATTACGTCAATCTTTTGGAATTGATGCGGAAATTAAACCTTAAAAAACTGCACTTTTCATACAAAATTGCCGATTTTTGTTATCATGACAAAAATCGGTTTTTTATTGGGTTTCTCGTGTTCGGCATAACAGATATAACAACATATATTATTGGTACATTCCTAATTGTGTTATTACCCGGACCCAATTCCCTTTATGTGATGTCAATTGCTTCACGCTATGGTATTAAAACCGGATATATGGGTGCACTTGGTATTTTTACTGGTGATCTTATTTTAATGCTCTGTACCGTATTGGGCGCAGCTTCTTTATTAAAAGCATTCCCTTGGGTTTTTATTATTCTTAAACTCATCGGTGCACTTTATCTATCCTATTTAGGATTTAAGCTTTTACAAGGCAGTATTCAACGCTGGAAATTACGTAATCAACCCCAAGTAGAAATGGCTGATTTACCTACTTTAGATAAAATTCACCCTTATAAAACCGCCTTAAGTATTAGTTTACTTAACCCTAAAGCGATTTTATTTTTCTTATCTTTCTTTGTTCAGTTTATTAATCCAGATTATGCCTATCCAGCTTTAAGTTTTTTAATCTTAGCGGTTATTTTACAAATTATTAGCTTTAGCTATTTAACAGCTCTTATTTTCTCTGGAATTAAACTCTCGGCATTTTTTAAACAAAATCATAAAATTGCGGCGAGTAGTATTTTTTTAGTCGGAATTTTATTTTTTGGATTTGGATTAAAATTAGCAACTTCAACGATGTAAGTTGCCTAGCCTATAAAGATGAACATACTGAACTTTTAAAATGCCAGCATGCCATCTGTTTTAACTTCATTGAGTACAAAGAATGTTCTAACCTGCCTTACTCCCGGTAAGGCAATAATTTTTTCACTATGGAATCGGTTAAACGCAGCCAAATCTTTAACACGAATTTTTAGAAAATAATCGACTTCTCCAGCCACCAGATAACATTCTAGAACATTCTCCAAACCACCTGCCGCTTGTTCAAATGCCTGAAAGCTATCAGGAGTTGAACGATCTAGTACTACACCAACCAAAACAATGGTTTCACGTTGTACCATAGACGCATTAATCCGAGCACGAACATCCAAGATTGCCCCAATTTTAAAAAGGCGCTGAGTATGATTCCAGCAAGACGAGGTACTAATACCTACAAGCTTTGCCAGTTCAGCATTACTTAAGCGTCCGTTCTCTTGTAAACAGCGCATAATTTTCAGTTCAAGAGGTGACAAATTTTCAGCTTGCTCGCCCATAAAAATAATATCCAAAGTTAATTAATTTTTATGAAATAAATAATAGCATTTATGGCTATTTAAAAAATATTATTTCATTTTTAAACAAAAAATAGAAAGCACCTTCTTTAAAAAAATTGATAGATTTATCTAGCTGAAAATATAGGCAGAAACATATTAATTTTTCAGGGATTTAGAACATTTAGCCATGCAAAAGATTCTTCAAGATTTTTCTATTCCAGCCGTATTCGCGGGTTTCATTACCTTTCTAATTGGTATTAGTGTTTCGGCTATTTTAGTGATTCAGGCTGCGCAAGCTTTGGGTGCTTCTCCTGAACAAATCACTTCATGGTTTTGGGCTTTAGGTTTGGGTCTTGGTTTATCAGGACTTATTCTTTCATGGAAATTTAAATACCCTGTAGCAACAGCTTGGTCTACTGCTGGTCTCGCTTTAATTATTGCAACTGGCGGTGGATATAGCATAAATGAAGCAATTGGTGCTTTTTTAGTTGTTGGTGTACTGACCGCGATTTTAGGTTTTTCAGGAATTTTTCAAAAAGCACTGTCATATATTCCTCAAAGCTTGACCAGTGCCATGCTTGCAGGCGTTTTACTTAAATTTGGTATTTCACTTTTCGCAAGTTTGCAAAATGATTGGGCATTCGTTTTATCTTTGCTCGTCATTTATATCATTACAAAAAGATTATGGCCGCGTTATAGCATCGTGTTCACAGCACTTGCTGGTGTTGTGCTCTGCCCTGTGTTTTTAGACTTCCATATGCCTACGCTTCACTGGTCTTTGGCTAAACCTGTTTGGATTAGTCCTGTCTTTAGCTGGTCGGCTCTTTTGGGCTTAGCTCTACCACTATTTGTAATTAGTATGGCTTCGCAGTATTTACCCGGTATTGCCATGATTAAAAGTTATGGCTATAAACCACATGTAAATCAACTCATTGGCTGGACCGGTTTAACCCAAGTTTTGCTTGCGCCTTTTGGTTGTTACAGCGTCAATATTGCTGCGATTAGTGCGGCTGTATGCCTTGACGATCAAGTTCATCCTGACCCAAGTAAACGCTATATTGCTGGCATAAGCTCTGGTTTTTTCTATGCATTGATGGGACTATTTGCAGCAACACTGACAAGCTTGCTCATGTCTTTTCCTCATATTTTTATTGTAGCTTTAGCAGGTATTGCATTACTTGGTACCATTAGCCATAACATTGCGCTTGCATTTGGCCCTGTTGAAGACCGTGAGGCCGCATTATTTACTTTTTTATGTAGTGCTTCAGGTATCCAATTTTTCGGTATTGGTTCGGCATTTTGGGGGCTGATTGTCGGTATTATTGTATTTGTAGTTCTTAAATTTAAGATTAAAAAATAACACCTAAAATAAAAACTTTGCCCTTAACCATTTAGAGAATTTCATAAACAGTTAAGTGCAAAGTCTCATTAAATTAATTAATTGCGTTTTTATCCCAAAAAGCCTGTCGTATTTGTGGCATAGCATTTAAGTGGTTAATAATATGCTGAGCTTCTTCCGCTTCAATTGAAGTCGCAATTAACGTCACTTCTATTTCAACCTCTTTTTCTCCGAAAGGTGTGACATCAATATCTTTTGGAGGATAATTATGATGCTTCAAGGTTAGGTTTAATTCATCCATAACCACTTTACTCTGACTGCGGTCACATATGATGTAAATGACATGCAAGACTTCTGTGTCATCGTCTAATGGACGACGGTCAATGATATGAACAATCGGTCTCAATAGCGTATTGGCAGATAAAATAAAAGCTGTTGCCAGTATGGCTTCAATAATTAAATCGGAACCTGCCGCCGCTCCCACAGCCGCCGAACACCATAAAGTCGCTGCGGTATTTAAGCCATGGATATTGCCTTCTTGACGCATAATCACACCTGCACCCAAGAAACCAATACCCGAAACCACATAGGCAATGACTCGAACAGCTCCATCTGCTCCAGTAAGATTCGTTGCAACATCTACGAAAATTGCAGCGCCTACAGCGACCAGTACATTGGTTCGAAGGCCAGCTGTACGTTGCCTATATTGACGTTCAAATCCAATTAATGCTCCCAAAACAAAAGCAA
This sequence comes from Acinetobacter sp. ABJ-A23_2, assembly GCF_044538765.1. Taxonomy (NCBI): domain Bacteria; kingdom Pseudomonadati; phylum Pseudomonadota; class Gammaproteobacteria; order Moraxellales; family Moraxellaceae; genus Acinetobacter; species Acinetobacter sp. ABJ-A23_2. Next base: position 7,312 of record NZ_JBIUCP010000040.1, on the reverse strand, counting down.
CCGAGAGACTAATGAGAGTATCTGCAATATTAGATAAATCTGTATGTTGTAGAAATTGCAACTTCATCTTGCACCTATTATTTTATTGCCAGCCGTAACGGCGAATGTAGATTTTTTTAACCCATTGAGTAATACACATATAAGCAATTAAAATTAAAGGCAAATATAAGAAATAACTTAATGGTAAAGCTTGCAGTTTTAAGTAACTTGCCAAAGGCCCCATTGGTAAGAAAATACCAATACACATAATCACTACTGTCATTACCAGTAATGGTGTTGCAGCGCGACTCTGAATAAATGGAATCTTAGCTGTACGGATCATATGCACAATCAATGTTTGAGTGAGTAGCCCCACAACGAACCAGCCAGACTGGAATAAAGTCTGATGTTCAGGCGTATTTGCCGAAAACACAAACCACATCAGACAAAACGTGATAATGTCAAAAATTGAGCTAATCGGTCCAAATACCACCATAAAACGGCCCACTTCTTCAGGTTGCCAACGCTGTGGTTTTGCAATTAATTCTTCATCAACATTATCAAAAGGAATGACAATTTGTGATACGTCATAAAGTAAGTTTTGGATCAGTAAGTGAATAGGCAGCATTGGTAAAAATGGAATAAAAGCACTCGCAATTAATACCGAAAAAACATTACCGAAATTTGAACTTGCCGTCATTTTGATATACTTCAACATATTAGCAAAAGTTCTACGGCCTTCAATTACACCTTTTTCAAGCACCATCAAGCTTTTTTCAAGCAAGATCAAATCTGCTGATTCTTTAGCAATATCTACTGCCGTATCTACTGAAATACCAATATCGGCAGCACGTATAGCCGCAGCATCATTAATACCGTCTCCTAAGAAACCGACCACATGACCGTTTACTTTTAACTGCTCAACAATACGTTCTTTATGTACAGGGCTTAACTTGGCAAAAATATGGTATTGCTCCACTGCTCTTTTGAGCTGCTCATCAGTTAAGGTTTCAACTACACCACCTAACAGAACCTGATCATAGTTCAGACCAATTTCACGACACACTTTTTGAGTTACAAACTCGTTATCACCTGTAAGTACTTTTACGGTTACACCATGAGCATGCAAACTTTGTACTGCTTCTCGAGCAGACTCTTTAGGCGGATCAAGAAATGCGACATAACCAATTAAAATGAGATCACTTTCATCAACAACTGAATAACTTTCCTGGTTATTATCAAACTCACGGTACGCTACAGCAACGACACGTAAGCCATCGCGGTTATAACGTTGAGTTAATGCTTCAATTGCAACTTCACGTTGTTCTGTTAAAGGTTCTACTTTGCCATTTACTTCAACATAACGGCAAACTTTTAACATTTCCTCAACCGCGCCTTTAGTAATCATGCGCACTTTTTCTTGAGGCGTTTGGACCACGACTGACATACGGCGGCGATCGAAATCAAATGGAACTTCATCTAGCTTCTTATAACGTAACTTTTGAGTTTTGATCTGATCATCAACAGCTTCTAATACAGCCACATCAAGCAAATTTTTCAAACCAGTTTGATAGTAACTGTTTAAAAATGCTTGCATGAGTACAAAGTCTGATTTTTCCCCATGAACATCAATATGTTGAGATAAAAAGATTTTATCTTGAGTTAACGTTCCAGTTTTATCGGTACACAGAACATCCATTGCACCAAAGTTTTGGATCGCATCTAGACGTTTAACAATCACTTTCTTTTTAGATAAGAAAACCGCACCCTTTGCTAAAGTTGAAGTCACAATCATCGGTAGCATTTCTGGAGTAAGACCAACAGCAACCGATAATGCGAATAAAAATGCCTCTGTCCAATCACCTTTGGTAAAGCCATTAATGAAAAGTACAACAGGTGCCATGACCAACATAAAGCGAATGAGCAACCAACTTACTTTGTTGACACCCATTTGAAACGCTGTCGTGCTGCGATCAGTAGCCGTAACTCGGTGAGCAAGCGCGCCGAAATATGTTTGAATACCTGTACTTAAAACAACAGCTTGAGCTGAACCAGAAACAATATTGGTCCCCATAAATACAATGTTATCTAGCTCTAAAGCACTCGTTTCTTCGAGATTTTTCTGCATAGGAAATTTCTCGACAGGCATTGATTCACCCGTCATTGCAGCTTGAGAAACAAACAAATCTTTGGCATTTAAAATTCTGCAATCAGCAGGAATCATGTCGCCTGCAGACAATAAAATCACATCACCTGGCACCAAATATTGAATTGGCATTTCAAATTGGTAATTTGTTTGATTTTTAATATCAATGCCATAACGCTCATGCATAAGCTCTAAATCTCCTGCACTAACTTGATGACGCAATACTGTAGCGGTATTACTCACCATTGCCTTTAAAGCATCCGCAGCTTGATTTGATTTTGCTTCTTGCCAATAACGAAGTAACGTCGAGAGAATAACCATCACACTAATAATGGTTGAACCCGTCAAATCATCGGTAAAAAAAGCAATTAGTGCCAAAAGGCTAAGCAAAATATTGAACGGATTGCGGTAGCAATACCAAAGATGTTGCCACCAAGTTAATGGTTTCTCATGAGTAATCTCATTAAGCCCCACTGCCATTTGCTGGGTATGTGCTTGCTCTTCTGTAAGCCCTGTGAAGTGAGTATCGAATTGTTTTAATAAGTCACCTGTTTGGGCTCTTGACGCATCGAGCAAACGCATAGATAAGTTTTTGCTAATTTCTTGAGCATAGCTTGATTGATGTAGCTCTTTAAAAGATCGATTACGACCAAAAAAACGCATCAAATGAAATCTTTGTAAAAATGCTGTGAAGAGTCGTTGCCAGAATTTCATCACGAAATCCTCCATTTTTTAGGCGTACAAAGCTCTCGACCTTATTGAGAAATAAAGTCTATAAAAATTTAAAATTTAGAAAGGGATAGGAGATCGTAGACTTACGATGAAGAAGAGAAAATTAGTCCAAAGCCAAACCAACGCTGACGGAAAGTCACAGGTTTGAACATAGCTCGGATACTTTGAATCGTATGAGACGAATTATTTACCAACATTGAAGTTTGGTAGGCATAGCTGTGTGTGGAAGCATATAAAAACATTGGCTTCTCCCCATTTCTAGCGAGAAACTAAACAGATAAGTGCTGGAAGTACTTGATTACAAATAAAGTAATTTGTATAGGTTTAATCTAATTTTTTACAAAGCTATCTCATTGCAAGATAGCCCTTCCTAAAGGTGATCTTGCTCAGTATTGGCTTTGGTTTAATTGATAATTAAACTCGAACCTCGAACAACTACCCATTTAGGATCTCCATTAAATAAACTCGCGGCAAGTATAGGTTTTACTCTGCAACACACAAGATTTTTTTTGTAATTTTTTATTAACAATAATATTGACTAAAATTACAGCTCTTTGACCACTACTGTTTTTGCCATTTTGTCATGCCAGCCTTGTTTTTTAGGATCAAATGCGACCCAAATAAGACCAATACAAAATACCAAAATAGATGGAATATATCCGATATAGCGGATTAGAGATTGCATTACAGTTAACTTATTCCCTGTTTTTTCATCGAGAACTTTTAAACGCATAAGACGTTTTCCAGGTGTACCTGCAAAGTAGAGCCAACATAAAACAGTATATAAAAATGGAAAAGCATAATTTACGATCAGATCAAACCAATAGTTTTGAGGTTTACTACTCATGCCTGTAGCAAATATCAAATCGTAATCTCCACGGTAAAAGATCCATGCGGCTGGAATAATGGCTAAAAAAAGAATAAGCGTATCAATAATCATTGCACCAAATCGTAACCAGAACCCTGCATATTCGTATTTATAGCTCATGCGTACACCTCACTTTTGTTATTGTTTGCCTTATACCAAAGAGACAACTTCATGTTACTTTCATCGTAAAGGAAATCTTTTTATTTTTAAATACTTGAAGTAATTTTTAATTTTCTATTTTATAGAGAATTGTAATAAAGATTATGAATAGCTATAAATACTTTTATAAATTAAAATAACATAGATCATACTTAGATATGTTATATACACCTCACTCTAGATGAGGTGGTTTAATTATTTTTATTCAGTGAGTGATATATAACAGCTAATTATTTCCAAAACAGAACATCTATTTTAAATTCTTTTTTCAATAATAATGCAGCACAGATTAGTCCTAAGCCAATAATAATCAAAAACAGACTGAGTGTTAATATGCCACCCACTATAGATAAAAAACCTAAAATAGTGATGAGATAAAATAAAACTATAATTAACTTAAACATTTAGTTTATTCAACCATTTACGATAAAATCAACTCATTCTAGCGTTTTTAGCAATAAATACTGTTCTCAAATGTTGAATACACACCTTATTTGTATTAACTCAAAAACAATATGTTAATAATTCTTGCTAAATGTTAATAACACAATGTAAAGCGTGACAAGAATCACATTTATGCTTTATTTCACTTCAAAATAGTGTTTTTCAGTAACAAGTTTTATTTTAAGATTTTTATAGAGACGATCTTTTGAGTTTTCTAGTGAAGGTACAACCTTTTCAGCGAACTTATCATCCGCCATAAGTCGTGCATAAGTTTTATATCCAATCACTAGCTTTTCTGGTTCTTTACCTGTTTGGCGGAATTCTTCAATAAGTTTACTTACTTTCTTTGCTGTAAAATCTGCCATATTACCTCTCCCCCTCAATATACTATTTGGTTATACGAGTTCTGTATGACAAAAATATGAAAAGTAATTTATTGTAAAGTTCATCTTAAAAATAAAGTTTTCCCTCCACCACTTTTACCGTAATATTTCAATTTTAAAAATACATAAAAATCAAATATATATTTAATTTTTATTTAATTTAACTGCAACTTAATTGAATTGAGTTGTACCTTTAAACAAATATGTTAATCTTTAAGTAAGAAAAGCTTCATACATATAACAACTTGTAAATAAGAGGAATAACATTATGAATTACCAACATATTATTGTACCTGTGGATGGTTCAGAGATTTCTTTGGCAGCAGCACGACAAGCTGCTCATATTGCTAAAGCTTTTGGTAGTAAACTTACAGCAATTAGTCTTGTTGCAGTGGATCCGTTTAGTGGTGTTGATTTTTATTACATCTCTCCTGTTGTAAAAGATTATTTTGTTGAAGCACGTGCTAATGCTGAAAAAACACTTGCGAAGGTAAAAGCCTTATGTGCTGAAGAAGGTGTTGATATTGAAACACAAATTATTCAAGGCGAAATCTCATCTGACGGCATTCTTAAAGCTGTAGAAGACTTAAAATCAGACTTAATTGTTATTGGTTCTCATGGTCGTAAAGGTTTCCAAAAACTTATTTTAGGTAGTTTTGCACAAGACGTTCTAAACAGTACCAAAATCCAAGTTTTAGTTGTAAAAGAATAATTTCTTGATGTTAAGGAAAAGCCTAATCAGTTGATTAGGCTTTTCTACATATAAACTTCACAAGTTTTACACAGACTAAAAACCGTTATAAAATGTTGTTCTTATATTTTCTATTTTTGTGAGTCACGCCAATGAAGTAAGTCTTTTTTCTCATCAATTTTCTCTTTTTTGATGTGCAAAATAGACTATTTTTTATTTTTAGTGACTTAACGTCTTTATTTAAAGCTTAACTTTCCTATTTTGTACATCCTGTATTTATGAGGTTTTTATGACTCAGCAGGCATGTGTAATATCGCAACTCACTTTAGAGTTCCCTTCAAAAGTGATGTTTAAAGAATTGAATTTCTCACTTGAGTATCATCAAGTATCCGCTTTAATTGGTCGTAATGGCCAAGGCAAGTCCTTACTTATGCAATTGCTCCAAGAGGTTTCACCCACTGAGGAAATGCACGTCAGTGGTCAAATTACTTGGCAGACAAAGCATGCATATTTATCTCAATTAACGCGTCTTTCTTCATCCACCATTGCAGAAGCTTTAGACATTGACCATCTCTATAAAGCTTTGCAAAGAGTAGAACAAGGCGAAGCTGAATTCGATGATTATGATTTATTAGAAGGCAATTGGGACCTCCCTTCTGTTTGGGAAGCATTATTACGATCGGCCCACTTACCAACCGATTTAAACTTTCCTGTGAAACAGTTAAGTGAAGGGCAAAAAACCAAGTTAGCTTTAGCAGCGTTATTTTTAAAAACCGAACACTATTTATTGCTTGATGAACCAAGCAACCATCTTGACCAAGATGCTAGACAGTGGTTGATTCATCAACTCAAGAAGCATCCGGCAGGTGCTCTTATCATTAGCCATGATCTCACTTTACTAAATGAAGTCGACCATATTTATCATTTAAATGAACATGGCTTACAGCACACCACAGGAAACTATGAAAATTTTTATGAGCAATACCAAACGCAGATTCAAGCTTTAGAGCAGTCGGTACACCAACATCAACGTGAAGTTAAGCACATAAAGCAGAAGCAACATGATGTTTTAATGAAAGCACAGAAACGTGAGCGTGCTGGTAACAAACTTCGTGATTCAAATTCACAAGCTAAAATTTTACTCGACTTTAAAAAAGAACAGGCTGGGCAAAGCTTAGGAGCAATTCAGTCTCAACATCAGCGTCAAATTGATCAAAGCCAGCAAGACTTAAAGAATAAAAAAGTACTTTTGGAAACTGTTAAGCCTCAGCAGTTTGTATTCCCCTCTTTTCAAAAACGCTCAGGAGAAATTCTTAGAGTTCATGACTTAAAGCTTAACTATGGAACCCAGCAGCCCATTAATTTTGCCCTCAAAGCGTCTCAAAAAATTCATTTGATGGGTCGTAATGGTATTGGGAAATCAACTTTGCTGAAACAGATTGTTCAATCTGCTGTAGTGCCCACAGATGAAATTAGCCTATTTGTAAATTGCTTTTATCTTGATCAGAACTTTAGCTTTTTGTTAGACCATTTGTCTGCTGTTGAAAACTTAAGAAACATTAACCCTAATATTTCTGAGTTAGAGTGGAGAAATTTACTAGGTCAGCTTAGGCTTCGTGGTGAAAAAGGGACTTATCCTTTAGCTCAACTGAGTGGGGGTGAGAAGTTAAAAGTCGCATTGTTAGGTTTGAGTCATGCAGAGACTATGCCTGAACTTTTATTACTCGATGAACCAGAAAATCATTTGGATATTGAATCAAGAGAACTATTTGCAAATGCTATTTCTAGCTATGAAGGTGCTGTATTATTAGTCTCTCATGATTTAGCTTTTGTTGAAAAGTGCGGAATTTATGAGTCAATTTATTTAACTTAATATATTTTCAGTCTTATATAAAAGCTCTAACTATGAG